>CALPQG020000025.1 GCA_943325655.2 Bifidobacterium breve
CCCTGTACCCTGTACCCTGTACCCTGTACCCTGTACCCTGTACCCTGTACCCTGTACCCTGTACCCTGTACCCTGTATCCTGTATCCTGTACCCTGTACCCTGTACCCTGTACCCTGTACTATTTCCACTCCAAGTCTATTCCGCAAAGCCAATTCATCGCCCGGCAGCGTTCTAAGATAATGTCGGCATCAATTAAGAGATGTTCTTCTTGTTGTAAATAATGGTATACATGGTGTAAAACCAGGTATTCATTGTACAAGGAGGAGGTATTTAAAAGGGTTGCTTTTTGGATGAATTTCTCAGGATTTTTCATGACAGGAATATATTCCGCCATGCTCAATCCCGCTTCATTTTGGTGGTTGAGCGGTTTGTTGCTCATTCCCAATGCCCAACCTAATATTTCAATGCATTCTTGCAACCATCCGGCATCAATGATGTCTTGTTCATCGTATTCTTTTTTGGAAAGCAATTCTAATTCTGATTCCGTCAGTGATGCATAAAGTCTGTATTTTTTCAATTGCTCCACCAAATCTTTGGCATCAACATCATAATATACCCCAATCAAATAACTTAAAATAACCAATCTTGTGGCTACTTCAGAAGCAGATTTTAATTTTAAATCTTCAACGGATTTAATTATGGGTGGCACATCTGTAAGTTGTACACCCAAAGCGACTAACCGTTCATTCAGTAATGTATTCATAAATTATTATATGCTATAAACCAATGTTAATGAATAGTGTTTATTATTTTAACCCTAAACTGATCACTCTAAACTAATAACTCTAAACTGAATACTTCAAACTTAAAAACTATGTCTCTGTCTGATGGCTTCGTAAACGATAATTCCGGCAGAAACCGAAACGTTTAAAGAACCAATTTTACCATTCATGGGGATTTTTACCACTTCGTCCACTATCCTTAGTATTTCGTCAGAAATTCCGGTTTCTTCAGATCCCATCACAATGGCTGTTGGTTTGGTATAGTCGGCTTCGTAGATAAATTTCACTGCTTTTTCAGTACAACCAATGATAGATATTCCGCTTTCCTGTAAGTATTTGACAGTTTTTAACAAGTTGTCTTCTCTACATATAGGAATGTAAGAAAGTGCACCTGCAGATGTTTTTACCGCGTCTGAATTGATTTGAGCATTGCCTTTTGCTGGTATAATGATGGCATCCACGCCAGCACATTCAGCAGTACGGGCCAAGGCACCAAAATTACGAACATCCGTAATGTGGTCAGTGATTATTAACAATGGCAATTTGCCTTGTTCGTAGCAAGAGGAAATGATGTTATCTAATGAACCATAGCTGATTGCCGACATGAAGGCGATAACACCCTGGTGGTTTTTTGGAGTAATTGTATTAAGTTTTTCAACCGGTACTATTTGGTAGGGGATTTTAAAATCGTTAGCAAGGCTAATAATTTCCGTGATTTGTGGACCCGTAGTACCGCGTTGAATTAATATTTTTTCAATTTCTTTTTCAGCAGTTAAAGCTTCAATAATTGGTCGTGTACCAAAAATAATTTCTTTGCTTTTTACTTTGTCCTGATGCGCCTGTTGTGACACATTTACTTTATAAGTCCTTTTCTCCATTTTTCTATTATTGCTATCCAAATTTCCTGGTAATCTTTTAATCTTTCCAATTCAAAAATATATCCTTCGGAAGTTAATTTATGTTTAAAGTAAAAATTAAGTTCGTTGTATAAGGGGTTCTTTTCATAACTCCAATCTTCATGTCCATTTTCAAAATACACTTTGTCGGGTGTTCCGAAAATGATGTAAATCATTCCTTTGTCTGTTTTCCAGCCTTCTTTGGTGGTCGTAAACAGCTTGTTGGCTTCAGTAACTCTTTTGAAATAGTTTTTAACAATGTTTTTTGCCAAATTTTGATCTCCTGTAAGGTTAATCAAAAGTTCGTCTAAAGCTTCTTTTTGGTTGGTGGCTCCTAATAAAGTGGTTTGTTCGTCATTGGTAGTAATATATTGGAGCGAGTTGATCAGTTGTTTTACCTTGGTAAAGGTAGGGAATTTGTGTTGTAGTACAACTATACTAATTTTTGAGCTTTGATTGGGATAACTAAAAACGTATAATCCAGGTGAGGTAGGAACCCATTTTGTTGTAGGACTAATTTTAAAATAGGTTACAGTATTGGAATTGAGGTAAGGGTTTAGTCCCAAATACATCGGTGGTAAAGCCAGGCTGTCGGTAGGAGTAATGTGTTTTACCGATATTGAATCCAGAACCAAGGATTTGAATACAATGGTATCATTTGTTTGACAATATTGGTCAAACAAAGGGAAATTACTTGAAGATTTTTGGGCATAAAAAGGAAAAGTGTAATCATTGGTATTTGTAATTCGATCAAACATTACAAATGTTTGGTTGCTCGTTGTTTCGTGAAATTTTAAAGTTAAAAATTGGGTAATGTTTGCGGGTAAGATGGGCGT
This sequence comes from Bifidobacterium breve, assembly GCA_943325655.2. Lineage (GTDB taxonomy): Bacteria > Bacteroidota > Bacteroidia > Cytophagales > UBA9547 > CALPQG02. The sequence continues at coordinate 2,456 of CALPQG020000025.1, forward strand.
TTCAAACCTGCATTCGATGAAATCTTCCCCAGTATTAAAGTTGCTTTTGTTCAGTACAATACTGTCTTCAAAAGTTGTTGGGTCATCAGGATTGTTTTTGATGTTCCAAGTCAATGTAAGGGATAAATTTTTCTTGGTAAAATATTGCGCTTTACCGCCTTTTTCAAAGGAGATTTTGATGAAAACTTCTTGTTTATTTTTTTGGGGAATCATCAGCGTTTTACAATGTTCAGAAAGCGGTAAGCGAATATAGCGATTTTTTATGCCTTGTGCATTGGTGCTTAAACCAGTTGAAATTAAAAATAATATGGTAATCAATAAGTTTTTCACAAATTGGAGTAAGTATTTAACCATAAAATTGCAATAAATTTTTAATAAACCGTAGTTTTGTTGTTACATTGTTAAAAATGATTTTATTAAACCATGTCTACACATTTTACTACTGAAATTGCATCTGCCGAAATCCCTTCAGATAATCCTGTTCACCAACGACTTTTGTATGCTTATATCGCTGCAAAAGACTTTGTTAAAGGTGATTTATTAGAAATTGGATGTGGAGATGGAAGAGGTGTGGATGTATTACATCCATTGGTGAGTGCTTATACTGCCATAGATAAGAATGATATTCTTATTGATATTTTAGGAAAAAAATACCCAGATATTAAATTTATCTCTCAGTTTATTCCACCACTTTCAATGATTCCTGACAATACGTTTGATACGGTAGTCTCATTTCAGGTGATTGAACATATTGAAAATGATGATTTGTATGTGAAGGAAATTTACCGTGTATTGAAACCAGGAGGAAAGGCTTTGATCAGTACAGTAAATAAAAAATACTCTTTGTCTAGAAATCCCTGGCATGTGCGTGAATATTTTGCTGCAGGTTTAAAGCAATTAATGACAAAGTATTTTTCAACCATAGACGCCAAAGGAATTCATGGAAATGAAAAGGTGATGGCCTATTATGAAGAAAATAAAGCTTCTGTAAAACGCATTACCAAATGGGATATTTTCGGAATGCAATGGTGGATGCCGAGAGCAATATTAAGGGTTCCTTATGATATTTTAAACCGATTGAACCGTAAAAAAATTATGAATGCCAACAATTCATTGGTTTCAGATATCGTTGTAGACGATTACTTTGTAAGTCAAAATCCTGAAGAAAGTTTGGATTTGTTTTACATCGTTACCAAATAATACCAAAGGAGTTCGATTTGTTTGAATAAAAAATAGCGTAGTTTGTACTTGACATACTACGCTATTTTTTTTAGAAGATCAATTGCCTTTTTTATATGGAATCGTAAATGAAAAAGTACTTCCTTTGCCTGGTTTAGACTTCAAAAATATTTCTCCTTTTAATAAATCAACCAAGCCCTGAACGATTGACAATCCTAGTCCTGTTCCCCTGTTGGTAGATTTTTTATTTACCTGCACAAAGCGTTCAAAAATTACTTTTTGTTTGTCTTCAGGAATACCTATGCCATCGTCTTTAACGTAAAATACGAGGTTATTTTGTTTGTCAAACTTACAGCCTGCTTCGATGATGCCTTTTTCCGTAAATTTAAAAGCATTCTTAATTAGGTTGATGAGTACCTGTTTTAGTTTTACTTTGTCAGTATATATAACTTGTATATTGTTAGGCAGTTGAACAGCTATTTGAAATGAAACCTTTTGTTTTTCCTGCATATCTTGAATATGTCTGAAATACTGTTCAAGTTCATTAAAGATTGTATTTATATTGAATTCAGTTTCGTTAATAGCCAATTGACCAGATTCTATTTTTGCGATGTCTAATATTTCATTGATCATGTTCAATAAATCATTGCAACTTTCATTTACAATTTGAACGTGTTCTTGAAGGTTTGCTTTGTCGTCAAAATCATCTGCCATTAAATTGGAAAAACCCATAATCATATTCATGGGGGTACGTATTTCATGACTGATGTTTTGTAAAAAGGCAGTTTTTAACCTATCGCTTTCTTCCGCCCTATTTTTGGCGATAATCAATTCTTTTTCTATTTGTTTTATTTGAGAAATATTTAAGGCATAAGCTGTAGCGCCATAAATTTCATGCTTCTTATTGTAAATAGGACTAAATTTTGTGATCCATCCATCGTTATCCAGTATGCTATATTGTTCTTCTGTGCTATGGTTTTCTCCAGCCAAAGCCATATCAAAGAAATGTTTTGTCTTAAGTCTTTCTTCTTCATCTTTGATATAGCCGAGCATATTCGTCCCTATTTTGACATCTATGCCGTATTTTTTTTGCATGGATACAAAGTGGAAATTATTAAAAGTCAGGTAACAGTAATTTTTATCTAGGGATACAATATTTACTTCTCTTGGACTTTCAAAAGTTGATTGAAGGATATTTTGATTTTCTTCTAATTTGAATTTTGCTTGTTTATAACTTGAAATATCTGAAGCAGATATTTCACATTGCTTGTTGTTTTTATTGATAATTCCTGTGAGTTGTAAATAGACTGGAAATCCATTAATACAGCTATTTTCTAAGATTACTTCACAGGATGTTTTTGATTTTGTGGTGAATATTTTTTCTAAAAATGAATTGAAAGTAAGTTTCGAAGTGTCTGAAATAAAAAAACCAAATTGGCTGTGAATAAGTTGAGAACGGTTTTTCCCTAACATTTGTGCTGCACATAAATTTAATTCTACTATTCTGCCATTTTGAGAAAATGTAAGGTAACCTGTAGGAGCAAAATTATACAAATCGGCATATTTTTGTGCAATTTCCTGAGCGGCTTCTTTTGCAAGTAAAAGTTCATTGTTTTGCATTTGAAGCTCTATTTGATATATTTCTAGCTCATGATTAAGTTTAAGGATATTGTGGTTCGTATCCATCGATAGATTTTTATTTGGATTGTCTTCGGAAATGGTTTCTGCCTTCATACGAAGCAATTTAAAATTTTGATTCATTTGATATTCCATCAGATTTTGTCGTTTATAATTTTTTTGACATGAATTTTTACTTCCGATTCAATTGGGGAATATTATTTTTTTTTATCTATGTTGGCGTTAATTTCTTTTGTAGTATTAATTATTTGCAATTCGTCGTACGCATTTTTAAGTTCTAATTCTAATTTTTTTGACTTGGTGATATCCGTGAATGTTAAAACCAGTCCATCAATACGGTCATCTAATGTTCTGTATGGCATAATTCTGATTCTATACCATTTGTTTTCAGTTGAGGTAACTTCTGTTTCTTTTGGAATTAGTGTGTTCAAAACCTGATGAGAAAGTTCATCAAGAGATGAGTAATTTAAATTGTTTACCAGTTCTGTAATTGGCCTTCCAATGTCAATGTTTCTGATTTTGAATATTTTAGTGACTTGATCGGTAAATCTTCTAATATTAAAATCTTTATCCAAAAATAGCGTTGCTATCTCTGTGCTGTTAAGCAAGTTATTCATGTCGTTGTTAGCGTTTACCAAATCATTTACTTTGCTCTGTAATTCGATATTTACAGTTTGTAATTCTTCGTTTAAACTTTGAAGTTCTTCTTTTGAGGTGGTCAATTCCTCGTTGGTAGATTGAAGTTCTTCATTGGTGGATTGTAATTCCTCGTTGGCAGATTGTAATTCTTCTTGAGAGCTTTGCATTAGTTCTCTGGTATTTTGTAACTCTTCAAAAGATTGTTTAAGCTCAAGGGCATGTTGCATTTGTAGATTGGTTATTGGCAAGTGATTGGAATCTGAGATGTTGTTGATTGGAGTATTGGTATCGCTAACGTCATTAAATACAATAATGAACATGCCTTTTAAGGCTTCTGGATTTTCGAGTTGTTGTATGGTGACATTGGTTGTTTGGGTGTTTCCATTGGAACCAATTTTAATGTTGTTTAAAATTACTGGTTCGCAAGATTTTAATGCGCTTCGGAAGGCGTTGGGTAGGGTTTGAAATAAACCGTCTCTTGCCATGGTAAATATATTCCAAGTGGAGTTTTCTGTCACTGGTTCAAGGTATTTACCTGTTCTGCCAATGATATAAATAATTTCGCCTTTGTTGTTAACCAATATACTTGCGGGTGCAAACCTTTGAAGTAAAACTTGGTTTGCAAGTGTTTGGATATTTAAATCTGTTCTAGTATTTGATTTTGTAATAAATGATTGTTTTTTTGACATTGAAAACGAGCTGGGGAAATCGAGCAGTTTGGGAGTATTGTTAGACGACGAAGACCTGTATATTTTTAACCTATTGTCTATAGTTTCAAAGAAATCATTTAGATTTCCAATAGTTTCAGCATTCCCAAGCACCATAATTCCTCCCGGATTAAGGCTGTAATTGAACAAAGTGAATAATTTTTCTTGCAAAGTTGGTTCCATGTAAATCAGCATATTTCTACACATCAACAAGTGGAGCTTTGTGAATGGGGGGTCTTTGATGACGTTGTGAGGTGCAAATATGACCATTTCTCTGATGGTGTTGTTTACTCGAAAGGTATCTCTATCTGCTTCAAAATAGCGGTTTAAAATTTCAGGGGCAATATCGGCTACTACTTTAGCGGTAAAAACACCTTTTCTTGCTTTTTCTATGGCATCTTGATCCAAATCAGTAGCAAATATTTGAAATTTTAAGTGGTATTTTTTTGTTTGGTCCTGTATCATTTTTAATGATAGGGCCAAAGAATATGCTTCTTCACCCGTGGAACATCCTGTTACCCAAGCTCGAAATATTTGTGTTTCGTCTATTTTGTTAATTAAATCAGGGAGAATTTCTTGTTGTAATTTTGCCCAAACTGCAGGATCTCTAAAAAAGCCAGTTACACCAATTAATAATTCCTTGAATAAGATTTCAACTTCAACAGGGTTTTCTTTTAAAAAACGCAGGTAATTGTCGATGTTGTCAATTCTGTGGATACTTATCCTTCTTTCTATTCTACGTAGTAGGGTGTTTTTTTTGTATAGTGAAAAATCATTTCCTGTTTGATCACGCAATAAAATGATAATTTTATCAAGAACTTCTTTGTTGAAAATCTCTAAATTAGGTTGTAATAGTGATTGCGGTTTTAAATCAATTAACTGTATGAGTTTTTTGGGTAGTTCTTTTGCTGGCGCAATGATGTTTACATTTATGGTATTTATGGCACTTAGGGGCATACTGTCAAATTTTGCATCCTTCGGATCCTGTACCAAAACAAATCCATTTTTTTCTTTGATTGCTTTAACCCCCAAGCTTCCATCAGAACCCATTCCTGAAAGGATAATACCTATACTTTTTGATTTTTGTGTTTCCGCTAGCGATTCAAAAAAAAAATCAATTGTCAATGGAACATGTTTGTTGTTTTTAAAACTGGATAAATGGATAAGTTGATCAAGAATAGCTATGTTTTTTTTTGGTGGGATAATGTATACGTATCTTGGTTTGATTGGAAGTTTTTCCCTTGCCTGAATTACCTTCATGGACGTGGAGCGTTGTAAAATTTCAGCCAACATGCTCACTTGGTTTGGGGCGAGATGTTGAATGACAAAAAATGCAATGTTATGGCTTGCTGGCATGTTGGAGAAAAAAGTCTCTAATGCTTCAAGTCCACCTGCTGATGCACCTATTCCTACTATAGGAAAGGTAGTTGACAAGATCTTCGCATCGGTAGTTTTTTTTATTTTGTTGATTACTACGGTATCCTTTTTAATCGTTTTAACCTTTTCCATTTTATGAAATATCGATATTATTGTTTTTTATATATATATCCAATCTTTTAAAATTGTCTGAATGCTTGTAATAAAAAATGTGCAGGTATTAATTTTTTCTTTGTGTTTACAAAATATAGAGATGCTGTTGTGCTTTTGAAAATTGGCATGGTGCTCCATGAATTGCATTTTTCAATAAGTCTTAATCCTTCATTTGCTGTTTTATAAGTTATTTCAACTTTTGTAACTGTTGAACTTTTTTAGTTCATATAAAGTGTAATGGTATATGTAAATGAATATCGAATAAACTGACATGATAATATTCGTAAATCAATACATTTTAACTTGTTCAAATCAGTGATTTCGTAAGATTTTGCATTCTTTATAAGCTTTTTTACAGCAATATCGTTTGTTGTAGTTCAAACTTAAGATTTTAATTAACTCCCTTTTATTGTTTTATAATCTTTCGTTTTGGTTTTAATTCTTTTTATTAATTTATCTTCGAAAGGTTATTGTTTGTATTTTTTTCTTAAATATAAATAATAGATTTTGATTTGTGATGTTTTTTTAAATATTTTGTACAAAATATCAATCCTATTATGTAATATTATGTAACTAATGAATTCATCATGAACTGTTTTTCGTTAATGTGATTGCTTTAGGTGAATTACAATCATGCAGCGCATGGATAAATTAAATTGAAATTGATTTAATAATCAATAAAACCTGCCGATTGAAGACAGGTTTTATTGATTATGTTTCTTAGTCCACCTTGATTTCTTTTTTTGGTTGTATTAAGGTTACCTCTTTCTTGGGAAGTACCAGTTTTAAAACTCCTTGGTCATATTTGGCATCAATTTTATCAGGTACCGAATTTTCTGGAAGTTGGAAAGTGCGGCTAAATCCTCTGTAAGTAAATTCTCTCCTTTGAAAATTCTCTCCTTCTTCTTTTCTTTCTTCTTCTTTTTCAGAACTGATACACAACATACCATTGTCCACTTCAATTTTGAAGTCCTTCTTTTCGAGCCCTGGAGCGGCCATTTCTATCCTGAAATCTTTGGTGTTTTCGATAATATTTACCGAAGGAAAATTGGCTGAAAGTCCGAATCGCATTAAATTAGAATCGAAATCCAACATACTCGGACGTTCTAGGAAGTCTGTTGTAAGAAAATCGCTAGCAAGTCTTGGGATCAAATCCCAGTCACTTTTTATTTTAACCAATGACATAAAATTTATTTTTAAGTTGAAAATTAATTGACCTGACAAAAATATGGTAAGTAAATGAATTCAAAAATGATAAATTTCAAACCTTAAAGTGATATATGTCATAAAATTTATCTTCTTGTTAATTTCAAATTTTTAATAAAAGGAATAATTAAAGAATTTAATCTTCCAATGGATTGGATATAAAAGTTGACTTTAATAGCAACCAAAATAGAAAAAAGACAACAGCAAAATACAGGTATGGATGGTAATAATCTTTGGTGTCCTTGAATTTTTTTTCTTTGATTTCAGTTTTTTCCAACTGATTTATTTTATTGAATACGTTTTTTAATACATGAATATCAGAAGCTCTAAAGTATTGTCCCTGACTGATGTACGCTATTTCTCGCAGCGTGCTTTCATCAAGGGTGTTTTTTACCATGGTAATGTTTCCTTTTTCATTTTTGTAAGGTACTTCACCATCTTTTCCCACACCAATGGTATAGATTTTTACATTCAGTGCGTGGTTAAGTTTGGCTGCTGTTTTTGGGTCAATCGTACCCTCAATATTTGCCCCGTCACTAATTAAAATGATGACTTTAGATTTGGAGTTTGTTTCTTTTAACCGATTTAATGACACCGCCAAAGCATTCCCAATGGCTGTTCCTGATTTGGTAATCATTTTATAATTTATCTCTTTGATGAGAGCTTTGGTGAGTTCATAATCTGTGGTTAAAGGTGCTAGTGAAAACGCTTCTCCCGAAAATACCACCAGACCAATTCTATCATGTTTACGGCCATTCACAAAATTTAATGCTACTTTTTTTGCGGCTTCAAGTCTGTTGGGTTTGAAATCACCAATGGTCATTGATTCTGAAATGTCTATGGCCAACACTATGTCAATTCCTTCTGCGCTTTGTTCAATGGTTTGGTTACTCAGTTGTGGTCTTGCCAAAGCAAGCAATACCATGCAAATAAAAAATCCAAAAATGATGCTTGGTACAAATCTCAAAAGTGTAATCCAACTGGATTTGATATGGTGACTAAAGAAAGCAAAATCAAGTTTTTGCCTGAGTCGGAGCGTGACTAACCATCTTAAAAATAGCAAAACAGGAACCGCTGGAATTAGGTACAAATACACTGGGTTTTCCCAATCAAAACGTTTCAGTGTTTCAGGATTGAGCCAGTAGATAGATTTTTTAAAATAGAGTAAAAAAGTATCAATCATTTTTCACCTCCTCCTGTTTTTTGATATAATATTCTTTGGCAATAATTTTAAGAATGCTCACTTCCTTTAATACTTCATCGGCAAATTCTCCTCCATAAATTGCCCTGTCAATGCTGTTTAGTGCAATTGATAATTTAGGATTATTGATAAATTCTGAGATTTCTTTTGAGGTAAATGTGGTAGTTGGTTTATTGGTAATGTTTTGCAAATATTTTTTCCATAAACCTAATAATTTATCCAAATCGCTTGTTCTTTTTTTGCTATCCAATTGGGAGATGATTCGGTCAAAATCATTCTTGAACTTGTCGTATGCGAGTTTTGAGAAATATAATTTTATCTGGCGTTTGACGCGTTTCCCAAGAACGATATACGCTAGGCCAAGTATGAAAATAATCCCTAAGGTGCTACTGAGCCAAAAGATATAATCAAAAGTTTGTCCCAAATCCTGGAACTGTGTATTGCTTTTTAATGCCAAATCCGGATTGGTGTCTTGTACCAATCGCTTGATTTGAATGGTGTCGGTATTGGAAAAAATAATGCTTGTATCTTTCCCCGTAAACAGGTAAACCGGTAAGGATAATCCTTGTTGTTTAGCGATATCAAAAGTGGTCAGGGTATATGCTACGCTGTCAGTACTTTCGTCTTTGATTGTTCGTGTAGGGTATATTTCTTTTTTTAAAAATTCAAAAGGACTAAAATCATAAAGTGTGTCAGGGAAAAGAATTTCCTGGTCTTTTGGATGCGAATAAACCAATACAACTTTAACCGGTTCTCCAATTTGTACAGTAGTTGCGTTGAATTTTAATACAGGTTTTTCTCCTCCAAAAACTTGTACATGGAGCAATAGGCAAAGAAAAATAATGGTTAATCTGCACAAATGTTTCAATCCTTATTTTGTTTGTCGTGTTTTGAATAGTTTAATTAATCCTGCCAAATAATCTTCGTGTGTAAGTACTTGTAAGTAGTTGGCTTTGTTTTGTTTACAGATCGCTTCTAAAGCGAGTTTGGCTTCCATGAACTTTGCTTTGGTGCGTTTTCGATAACCAAAAGCGGAGGTGTTGATCCATACAATTTTCTTTTCTTCTTTGTCAAAAACAGGTATGATCCCTAAGCGCGGTAAGGTGGATTCTCTTCTGTCGGTCAACTGAATTACCACCAGGTCATGTTTTCGGGCCAGGGCGCGTAAGTTGTTTTGGTAGTTTTCATCAATGAAATCTGAAATTAATATGACCACCGATTTCTTTTTAATCACACTCGCCGCAAAGTTTATGGCTGCGTTGAGGTTGGTTTTGCTTGATTTGGCTTCAAGACTATAAAGTGTTGAAATGATAGAATAGACATGTTTTAAGCCACGGCCAGGTTTGATGTATTTTTCCTTTTGATCCGAAAAACAAATCAAACTCACCAATGAAGCTTCCTTGCAGGCTGACAAAGCCAATACACTTGCCATTTCATTTGCCAAATCTATTTTTTGAGCGCCTTGTTTTCCAATGAATTGTGACGCACTTACATCAACGATAAAATATACATGTTGTTCCTTGTCTTCATGAAATGTTTTGATGAATGTTCCGTGTCCTTTGGCGGATACGTTCCAGTCAATTGACCTGATGTCATCTCCATATTGGTAAGCACGAACGTCGTCAAATTCAATTCCCGATCCTTTAAAAATAGAATGAAAGTCGCCATGCATCCTGGTATTGATGGCTGTCCTGATTTTGACTTCATACTTTTTGATTTTTTTCAGGATCTCTTTCATTGCTCAAGGAATCGTAAGAACTCAAATTTACAAGTAAAACACAATATTCTAATCAAAACGAATGATTTCTTTGGAATCCATAGTACATAATTTATTTTTATGTTAAATTTAGAGCTTGTATTGATTTAAACTAAATAGTTTTTTGATTTTTATTTTTACATAAGATGGGGAAGAATAAAATAATAGAGGTGAAAGGTATTCAGGTGGTTGTTTATAACCATAATCAGGAAGATTATTTGTCATTGACAGATATTGCCAGGCACCGTGACAGTGAGCGGAGCGATTATATTTTGCAAAACTGGATGAGAAATCGAAGTACCATAGAGTTTATGGGATTGTGGGAGATTTTTAATAATCCAGATTTTAATTCCATCGAATTCGATGGAATTAAAAATAATGCAGGTGCTAACAGTTTTTCCCTCACCCCTAAAAGATGGATTGAGGCTACCAATGCAAAAGGAATTATTTCCAAAACTGGCCGATATGGTGGTACTTTTGCACATCGGGATATCGCGTTTGAATTTGCTACCTGGTTAAGTGCAGAATTTAAATTCTACCTTATTAAAGAATTTCAGCGCTTAAAACAGGAAGAAAGTGAAAGCCAGCATTTAGATTGGAATTTGCAGCGAACAATTGCAAAAATTAATTATAGGATACATACAGATGCGATAAAAGAAAATATTATTCCTACTTTAGTAAATCATAATCAACTGAACATGGTTTATGCCAACGAAGCAGACTTGTTAAATGTAGCCTTGTTTGGCGTAACGGCTAAAGAATGGAGGGACAATAACCCAAAATTAAAAGGTAATATTCGTGATGAAGCAAGTCTGGAGCAATTGGTGGTTTTGAG
>CALPQG020000026.1 GCA_943325655.2 Bifidobacterium breve
AGCAACCACCAAGGTAGGCATATTAATGCTTCGGTCAAATAGATAATTATGAAAGCTAATTTGAGGAATAGCTGAAGAATTAAATATTACCTGATAAAATGTTTTGAATCAGCACTTGGGGGTAATCCAAAAGAAGGGCAATGGGCAACACTTTTTTTCTTAATGCTTTAGTACGAGATACACAACTCCAAAATAGGGAACAAGCCATTAGGAAAAAGATTGCTTTGGTCATTGGATGAAAATTTTTGGTTAATCATTCGAACATTTCTTCCAAAGGTAGTTTTTTTGAAAAAGTTGTTAAATTTCTTGATTTCTAGAACAAGTTCTTAAGTTGAATAAAATTATAATTGTTTCAAATGAGTCTTTGATGCTTGATATGGTAGAAAATTTAGATAGAATAGTTTCAGGTGTTTGAATTTTTTGGTTAGTTTTCCAAGATAAATTATTAATGATCCTTTAAATTATGAATTCAAAATGAATGCATCCCTCATTTCAACAGTCTTTTTGCCTTTGGCATTGGCTATAATCATGCTTGGGCTTGGACTGTCCTTGTCCTTGGCTGATTTTAAAAGCATTGCAATATTTCCGAAAGCGGTTTTTGTAGGTGCAGTTACACAATTGATTGTTTTACCACTACTAGGTTTTGGCATTGCTTATTTTATGTTGTCGTCCACTCCTGAGTTGGCGGTTGGTTTAATTGTTTTGGCCATGTGTCCTGGAGGTCCCACCTCCAATTTGTTGACACATTTGGGGAATGGAGATACCGCACTTTGTATCACCCTTACGGCCATTTCAAGTATCGTGAAAATATTTACGATCCCTGTTATGGTAAATTTGGCCATCGTGATGTTTATGAAACAGGCTGTTGCAGTTCACCTGGACGTTGCAGGTACCATTGTAAAAATCGTTGCCATTACCATTGTTCCTGCAGCCATTGGGATGTTCATTAAATCTCAATTCTCAAACTTTGCCAATGCTGCTCAAAAGCCAGTAAAAATAGTGTCAGCTGTGTTTTTAGTGTTGATTATCGTTTCTGCAGTATTGAAAGAAAAAGCACATATCGCTGATTTTTTTCTGCAGGCAGGACCTGCAGCTTTATTGCTAAATGTTCTTGGGATGACCATCGGTTATTTTCTTCCTAAAATATTCAACTTAAATGCAGGTCAACAATTGACTATCAGTATAGAAACAAGTATACAAAATGGCACCTTGGCTATAGGGATTGCCAGTAGCCCATTGATGTTAAACAATTCAACCATGGCTATTCCCGCTGCGGTTTACAGTATAATTATGTTTCTCACTGCAGGAGTATTTATTTCATTTTTAAATAGACGAAAAATAGGTCAATAAAAATGATTTTACCCTGAATAGAAAAGAGAGGATAGGTTTTACCTATCCTCTCTTTTCTATTCAGGGTAATTGGTTTTTTACCACTGTTGGTTATAAACCATCACCGCTTTGTTTAAGTTTGTTGAAATTTTATTGTTGAAAGCAAAACTAGAACTTGATATGGCTATCCCACCAATGGCTACAGGTATTGCTGGTAAAACTGCAGCAACAGCAGGAACTGTAAACGATACAAAGAACCCTGGTACTGCAACAATTAATCCAGTGTAAAGGAAAACCTTCTGCCATCCTTTAGCATGTAAATGTTTTTTTACAAATTTATTGGCTTCAGGGTTGTCCGTAAACATGGTTTTAATTGCTGCATTGGAGTATTTTACAAACTCTCCTTCACCTTTTCTGAAATAGTAATTGTTTACCTGTTGTTTGTAAGGCCTATCATTGTAAACGTTAATTTTTGGACCAGTTAATCCTTCTACTTCAAAATACCAGGTGTTTTCAGATGAAATTCCTTTCTGAACCTCATTTTTGTAGTTTTTAATTACAATGTTTTTCGTTTGATCAGCATAAATACGTTCACAATTATTTTTAAAAATAAATGGTTTGCCTGTAACCTCATCGCTGTAAAATTCAGACCTTAAAGTTTCTGTTGTACCTTCAGTGTAGGTAATCAGTATTTCAAACTCATCTTGTTTGTCTTTTACCTCTGTGTTGCTTGGCTCTTGTGCAAATGCACTTAAATTAATGATAAACAGAATAATTAAAGAAATAATTGTACGTGATTTTTTAAAATTGAGTATGTTTTTCATAATGAAGGAATTGTTTACGATGATGCATTATACGAAAAATTAAATTGAAGTTTCAAAAAATGATGCTAATTTTAAAAACAAAGATAAAATAAATCACGTACACCCCATCATGCACAAATTATTTTTATTGTCAGGAGTACTATTAGGTGGGCTTGGAGTGGCAATTGGCGCTTTTGGTGCCCATATATTAAAGCCATTTCTTTTGGCCAATAATAAATTAGGAATATTTGAAACAGGGGTACAGTATCAGTTTTACCATGCTTTGGCTTTAATATTCATTGGAATACTTGCTGAGAAAATAAACCACGTTTCAATAAGTTATGCAGGCTATGCCATGCTTTTTGGAACGTTAATATTTTCACTATCACTTTATACAATTTGTATTACAGGTATCACTAAATTCGGAGCAATTACACCAATAGGAGGTGTTTTGTTAATAGTGGGTTGGGTAAGTTTATTTGTTGGAATCATTAAAAAAATATAAACTATTTTGAAAGAACTTATTGATTCATATAAACCAGAATTTAGAGCAATGCTTCGCTTGTGTCTTCCTATTATTGTAGCTCAAGTAGGCTCTGTATTAATGGGTGTATCAAATAGCGTAATGATTGGGAAACTTGGAGCCACATCTTTGGCTGCTGCTGGAGTTACCAATGCTATTTATGTTTTATTTTTGGTGATTGGAATGGGCACACTTTCTGCCGTAGCCCCAATGGTTGCTACTGCTGCTGGAGCAAAAGATAAAGAGCAATGTGGCATCCTTTTTCGAACATCTGTAGAAGTTGCCTTTTTGTTGACTTTGGTACTTACAGCTGCGCTATTTATTATCGCTGAAAATTTTGAGGTATTCGGACATCCCGCAGAAGTAACTGTAATCGCTAAAGAATACCTTCGCTTGTTATCTTTTTCTACTTTACCATTTATGATGTTTATGGCAGCCAAACAATTTAGTGATGGTTTGTCATACACCAAACCTGCTGTATATATCACTATTATTGGGGTTTCGGTAAATGTACTCCTTAACTGGTTGTTGATTTATGGTCATTTTAATTTACCTAAATTAGGTATTGTCGGTTCTGGAATTGCAACAATGTCAGCACGTACCATCATGGCAATTTTGATGTTTGGATACATTATTACCAATGGGAACTTGAGAAAATATGTACCCAAACTAAGTGAAAATATCAAGACTCTAAAATGCACCATCAGGGTATTTAAAATTGGAATTCCTTCCGGGATGCAGTTGTTTTTTGAAATAGGAGCATTTACAGCAGCAGCAATTATTGTGGGTAGAATTGGGGTAGAAGAATCTGCTGCCCATCAAATAGGAATTACCTTAGCGGCAATTGCGACCATGTTGGCAACAGGTATTTCTGTGGCAGGATCTATTAGGGTTGGTAATGCCGTTGGTGAAAAGGATATCGTTAAAGTCAAAAAGGCAGGCAATGCAGCATTAGTTTTAGCAGCGTGTAGTATGCTGGTGACAGGTACTATTTTCTTAGGTTTTACCGAACAACTTGTTTTCTTATTCAATACCACCGATAAAAGTTTAATCAAAGCAGCGGTTTCAGTATTGATGATTGCTGGTTTTTTTCAAATTTCAGATGGTTTACAAGTGGTTAGTTTGGGAATTTTGAGAGGCGTTTCTGACGTCAATATCCCAACAATTTTTACACTTGTTGCTTATTGGGGCATTGGATTACCTGTAGGTTACATACTAGGATTTTATTACGGAATGGGTGTCAAAGGAATTTGGATAGGTTTGTTGATAGGTTTATCAACTTCTGCGCTATTATTGGTAACCAGGTTTTACAGAATTATCAGGGTCGAAAATAGAGATGTATTATTTAACAATGTTGAAATCGGATCTTAAAATTAACTACCCATTACTGTTTTCAATGCTTCCATCGCAGCTTCTTGTTCTGCTTTCTTCTTTGAATGTCCAGTACCTGTGCCAAGAATTTCGTCATCAATAACCACCTGAGATACAAATTCTTTGTAACTTCCCATGGATTTTTCTTCAATAATTTGAAACACCAGTATTTTCCCCTGACGTTGAGCCCACTCTATGAGTTGACTTTTAAAATTGGTATCATTCTCCACCAAACTTTTCATATCAATATGGGTTTCGATAAGTTTATGAAGTACAAATTTTTTGGTGAAATGATATCCCCTATCCAGATAAATGGCACCTAAAAGTGCTTCTAGTGCATTTCCATTGGCTGATTTGAAAGAACTTGGGTTACGACGGTGTGAATGGTCTACTTGGATGAGTTTGTCTAAGCCAATTTTATGGCCAAGTTCATTCAGTGATTCTCTTTTTACAATCCTAGACCTTATTTCAGTTAAAAAACCTTCGTCCTTGTAAGGATATTTTTTAAAAAGGAATTCAGCAACTATTGCTCCCAGTACCGCATCGCCTAAATATTCAAGGCGCTCATTATTGTCATGGCCATTGTCATTCATTTGACTACGGCCATAAGAATTATGTTTTAAGGCAAGGAAATAAAGTTGAATGTTTTTGGGTTTTCGCCCAATAATATACCTGATTTCGTCTTCAATCTTTCGAATTTGATTATTCTTTGGGTTAAATAAACCTTTTAGAAAATGAATCAAAATCTTAGAATTAAATTTTGCGGAAAATTACTGAGCTATTGTGTCCACCAAAACCAAATGTATTACTCATTACGACTTCAATTTTACGCGCCTGAGCTTTATTGAATGTTAAATTCAAACGGGGATCAAACACTTCGTCGTCAGTAAAATGGTTAATTGTTGGTGGCACTATTTGGTGTTGCATTGCAAGAATTGATGCTATGGATTCAATAGCTCCTGCTGCTCCTAATAAGTGTCCTGTCATTGATTTGGTAGAACTGATGTTGATGTTATAAGCATGTTCTCCAAATAATTTTTGTACTGCTGTAATTTCACCTATGTCTCCGAGCGGAGTAGATGTACCATGCACATTGATGTAATCAATGTCTTTTGGTTTAAGACCAGCGTCATCCAAGGTATTGATCATTACATTTAGTGCACCCAAACCTTCCGGATGAGGAGCTGTAATGTGGTAGCCATCAGCTGACATACCTCCACCTATGATTTCCGCATAAATTTTAGCACCTCTAGCTTTGGCATGTTCATATTCTTCAAGAATCAATGATCCTGCACCTTCACCCATCACAAAACCATCACGGTCTTTATCAAATGGTCTTGAAGCTGTTTCTGGAGAATCATTTCTTTCAGACAATGCTTTAAGGGCATTAAACCCGCCTATACCTGATTCGGTAATGGCTGCTTCCGCTCCACCTGTTACAAAAGCATCAGCTTTCCCTAATCTAATGTAGTTAAAAGCATCAATCATGGCATTCGTTGACGAAGCACAGGCTGATACTGTAACAAAATTAGGTCCTCTGAAACCATGTTTGATAGATATGTGACCAGCACATATATCAACAATCATTTTAGGAATAAAAAAGGGGTTGAATTTCGGGGTTCCGTCGCCTTTTGCAAAGTTCGTAACCTCATCCTGAAACACTTTAATACCTCCTATACCAGATCCGAAAATTACACCAATACGGTCAGGGTTATACTTAGACAGCAAGAGTCCTGAATCAGCAATTGCCTCGTCAGCAGCTACCATAGCAAACTGTGTAAATGGGTCCATTTTTCGGGCTTCTTTGCGGTCAAAATAATTTTCCGCATTGAAATTTTTAACCTCGCAAGCAAATCTAGTTTTAAATTTCTCGGGGTTAAAATTGGTAATAGTGGCTGCGCCACTTACTCCGTTAGCTAAACCATGCCAGTATTCTTGGACATTGTTACCTATCGGAGTAAGGGCACCAAGGCCAGTGACTACAACTCTCTTTAAATTCATAAAAGAATTATGATGTGGAAATAAAATAAGTGGAATTACTTATTTTACGTTAGCTTCTAGATAAGTAATTGCTTGACCTACAGTTGAAATGTTTTCAGCCTGATCGTCTGGAATAGAGATATTGAATTCTTTTTCAAATTCCATAATCAATTCAACTGTATCAAGAGAATCTGCACCCAGATCGTTTGTGAAGCTTGCTTCTGGAGATACTTCTGACTCTTCTACACCAAGTTTGTCGATAATGATGCTTTTTACTTTTTGTGCTATTTCTGACATTTTTCTAAGGTTTTATATTAAAACACGAATGCAAGGTAATACATTAAATCAAATATTGTCAATACGTTTTATATTTTATCACTAAACTCTTGTATTATTCTTTGTTATTTTTTGATTTAATATATTGTTAATCAATTAGTAATAATTGAAAAAAAAATTAAAATTATTTAAATTTATTTTAAGCTTGTCAAAAATTCAAGCACATCTACGCCATCTGCATAATCAAACAAGCCTGGTTGCTGGGCTTCTCCGTATGGAATCATCTCCAGTAAATCGTTTCTATTTCCTACCACACACTGAATTTGGTGCGCATGGGTGCTTAATTTCAGGGTTAAGTCTGCATCGTTTTTATATTGCTCGTAAAACAAGGCTGAAATAGGGGAAATCATCGCACTATCTTCTTTTAACAACAAGAAACCATTGTCAAGGTGAGGAACCATATTGATGAGGTAGATGGATTTGTTGTAGTCATAATTGTTTTTGTATTTATGATGTGCAAATACATAGTCAAATTTTTCGATGGCTTCGTAGAATGTATTGAAAATATATCCTTCAGGAACATAAAGTTTGGCTACATTTCTACACCCCAAACCGAAATAATCAAAGATATCCGTTCCAAGTTGTTGCAGTTCCTCTGTCGTTTCTTTTCCTGTAATCACAGCCACAGAATTTCTGTTTCTTCGGATGATATTGGGCATTTTAGCAAAGTATTGTTCAAAATACCTGCTCGAATTATTGCTGCCTGTAGCAATCATCGCTTTTGCCTGATTGAGTCTTTCGCTTACTTCAATGTGTTGCGACATCCCTGGAGATAACTGATAAAGTTTTTGGATGATATTCATCATCAAATATTTATCATCAGATGCAGTTTTAATCAAAGCAATATTTCCGCTGATGACCACTGAAAGTAAATCATGAAACCCTACCAAAGGGATATTTCCTGCCATCACTATACCTACCTTTATTCCTTTGGGTTTATCGGAAATGGCATATTTATTTGACCACTCCGTTAGCGCTTTTTCTGTTGTAAGTTCAATGATTCCCTGAATCGCTTTTTTTACATTGGCTGGTGTAAACCAGGTATTGTAATTGATCGCTCTTTCTATAATTTCCTGACTTTCATTTCCATTTATTACCCCTGAAAGGTAATGATTGAGTTTGGTGAACGCTTCAATTCTTTGTTCGAGTAACATTTTTTTATTATAATTTATTAAATAATTAATTTAATTATTAGTTGACTGTAGTTCATTGGTGTTTTCTAATTAAAATGCTATCTTTTTGTATATAAGATAATTGTGTTAATAAGTTGTTTTTGCTATTAAATAGTAAAATGTATTTTTTCTGAAGACTTCAAATTGCTATTCTTGAATTATTAATTAAAATTACTCCCAATTCTTTTGTCAGAAAACATTTGTTGTCTAATTTTGTTTTCTTCAAACAAAAGTAACATATAAAAGAATAACAAACTAAGTTTCCTATATTATGGCTATTATTATCACAGATGAATGTATAAATTGTGGCGCGTGTGAACCAGAATGTCCCAATACTGCCATCTATGAAGGTGGAATTGAATGGACTTGGGGACAAGGTACTAAGCTTACGCAAGTTGAATTAGAAGACGGTACTGTAATTCCTGGTGCTGAAAAACAAGCGCCTGTTTCTGACGAATTTTATTATATCGTTCCACATAAATGTACCGAGTGTACTGGCTTTCATGAAGAACCGCAATGTGCTGCTGTTTGTCCGGTAGATTGTTGCGTTGATGATCCTGATGTTCGTGAAACAACAGAAGAATTGTTGGCTAAAAAAATGTGGTTACACGACGAAGCTTAGGTAAGAAATAAATATTTTGGTATAAAAATAATCCCTTCATCATTAATGGTGTAGGGATTATTTTATATTTGTCTCTACATAAAAGGTTCATTTCGCTATTACAAGAAAATTTATAAAATTAGAATATATGAAAACAGTTGACAATTACAATTTTAACAATAAAAAAGCACTCGTTAGGGTTGATTTTAACGTGCCTTTAAATGCTCAGTTTGATATCAATGACGACACAAGGTTAAAAGCCGCAGTGCCTACGATTACTAAAATATTAACAGACGGTGGTTCAGTGATTTTAATGTCACATTTGGGAAGACCAAAAAACGGACCTGAAGAAAAATATTCTTTGAAACACGTTGTTTCTTATTTGTCAAAAGCATTGAATGTAAGTGTTAAATTTGCAGATGATTGTATTGGCGAAAGTGCTGTATCTCAAGCAGCAGCTTTAAAACCAGGAGAAGTGTTGTTACTTGAAAACTTACGTTTCTATAAAGAAGAAGAAAAAGGTGACGAAGCATTTGCTGAAAAACTTTCAAAATTAGGTGATGTTTGGGTAATGGATGCTTTTGGTACTGCACACAGGGCACATGCTTCAACAGCCATTATTGCAAAATTTTTCAAAGATAAAGTTTGTGGTTACGTGATGTTGGCCGAACTTGAAAATGCCAAAAAAGCTTTGGAACAAGGCGAAAAACCGGTAACCGCAGTAATGGGTGGTGCTAAAATTTCTGATAAAATTTTAGTAATTGAAAGGTTGTTAGACAGCGTCGACAATATCATTATCGGTGGTGGTATGTCTTATACATTTGCAAAAGCGGATGGTGGTGAAATTGGAAAATCTATTTGTGAATTAGACAAATTAGATTTAGCGCGTAATATTGTTGCAAAAGCAAAAGCAAAAGGGGTAAACTTGATTTTTCCAATTGATAACATCGTTGCAGATGATTTCTCCAATGATGCCAATTGCCAAACGGTAGCGAAAGGACAAATTCCAGCAGGTTGGGAAGGTTTGGATATCGGACCAGCAAGTGTTAAATTATTTAGCGACACGATTTTGAAATCAAAAACTATACTTTGGAACGGTCCAATGGGGGTGTTTGAGTTTCCTAATTTTGCTAATGGAACAGTTGAAATAGCAAAGGCAGTAAAAGAAGCAACCACTAAAGGTGCCTTCTCTTTAATTGGTGGTGGTGATTCAGCTTCTGCCATTAACAATTTAGGATTTGGCAACGATGTATCTTATGTTTCTACTGGTGGTGGAGCATTGTTAGAATATATGGAAGGTAAAGTGCTTCCAGGTGTTGCAGCATTAGAAGCATAATATTTGCTTTGGGTTAAAGTATTATCAATTCAATTGATAATTCTTTAACCCATTTTTTTACTTGAAAAATATTGTCATTGTGTTTTACAACAATGAATACCATGGTTTATTAGCCTTGATAAACACTATTAATAACCGTTATTTCATCTTGAAAATTTATACACTAAATAAAATTCTAAGTATAGTTATTTTAGTAATTTGTATAACCTTTGATTGTTTTGTTCAATTTGATACCATTTTTTTCGATAGTACCCTGAAAAATTAGTGATTACACTTTTTCAATCTGAAGTACGTAAACATGGTATTGGGATTACACCAAGTCAAGTGCAGGATTTTAAAAGGATATCAACGCTTGATTATGCTTCGCAGGCTAAAAAATTTACTGGTTTATCATTCGACTATGATATTTTGGTTCATCAACAAGCGTAAATACTTTCCCAAGTACCGATACCTATAAAAAAGAGGTTTCAAAAAACGCAAACATTGGCTTTTCACTTGGGACCAATAAAATTGCTTTCGAAGCTTCCTATAGAAATTATCAGGGATTTTATGAAAAAAATTCTATGACTTTAGCAAATGGAACAATTCGGCCATGAATAGCAATAACCAGTTCATTTCTGCACAACTCAATTTATTCTACCGATTGAATGTTGAAAAACCAAAATGGTACCATAAAATTGAAGACAGTAAGGTTTATAAACTATTTTAGTGGAAAGTATTGAGTTTTTAGACTTTTCCCAAACAAAAAAATAAATTCGTTTTAATCCCCCAAAACAATTATGTATTTTTGTGATTGAATTCATCAAATAACCAATAAAAATAATGACACAAACGTATGTACCTTACAAAGTGAAAGACATGTCTTTGGCTGCTTGGGGAAGAAAAGAAATAAAATTAGCTGAGGCTGAAATGCCTGGCCTGATGTCTTTGCGTGCCGAATTCGGTGCTTCAAAACCTTTGAAAGGTGCTCGTATTGCTGGTTGTTTACACATGACCATTCAAACTGCTGTTTTAATTGAAACATTAGTTGCTTTGGGTGCTGACGTAACTTGGTCATCATGCAATATTTTCTCTACACAAGACCATGCTGCTGCTGCAATTGCTGCTGCTGGTATTCCAGTGTATGCTTGGAAAGGCATGAACGAAGAAGAATTTAACTGGTGTATAGAACAAACAGTGTTTTTTGGAGAAGACAGACAACCATTGAACTTGATTCTTGATGATGGTGGCGATTTGACTAACCTTGTGTTGGATCACTATCCTGAATTGGTGGCTGGTATCAAAGGTTTGTCTGAAGAAACAACTACTGGTGTTCTACGTTTGTATGAAAGAATTAAAGCGGGTACTTTAACAATGCCAGCAATCAACGTAAATGACTCTGTTACCAAATCAAAATTCGATAACCTTTATGGTTGTAAAGAATCTTGTGTAGATGCGATTCGTCGTGCTACAGATGTCATGATGGCTGGTAAAGTAGCAGTGGTTGCTGGTTTTGGGGATGTAGGAAAAGGTTCTGCAAAATCATTACAAGGTGCAGGTGCACGTGTTATCGTTACTGAAATTGACCCTATTTGTGCGCTTCAAGCGGCAATGGAAGGTTTCCAAGTAATGAAAATGGACAATGCCGCTAAAATTGGCGATATCTTCGTAACCAGCACTGGTAACAAAGACATTATCACTGAGCGTCATTTCCGTAGCATGAAAGACAAAGCAATCGTTTGTAATATCGGTCATTTCGATACTGAAATCGATATGGCTTGGTTAAACGGTGCTTATGGCAACACTAAAACTGAAATTAAACCACAAGTAGATATTTACACCATCGACGGTAAAGAAGTAATTGTTCTTGCTGAAGGTAGGTTAGTAAATTTAGGATGTGCTACTGGCCACCCTTCATTTGTAATGTCTAACTCATTTACCAACCAAACTTTAGCACAATTAGAGTTATGGTTGAACAATGATAAATACGAAAACCAAGTATACACACTTCCTAAACACTTGGATGAAAAAGTAGCGGCTTTGCATTTGGCAAAAGTTGGTGCTGAACTTGATGTATTGTCTGCTGAACAAGCTGCTTATATCGGTGTTCCAGTGGCTGGACCATTCAAAATGGATCAATACAGATACTAGTTTTGAGTGATGAGTTTTAAGTGATGAATATTTACGCTTAAATAAACCTCCATTACAAATTGTAGTGGAGGTTTTTTATGTTTCACAACTCAAAATTGAACACTCAATATTATTGCATTCAAAATACTCACTACTCAACCTTCAACACTCAAAACTAACATCGTGCTAGGACTAAAACTCGCCACTGACCCTCGTTGGGTAGATATCGTAGAAAGTAATATTGAAGAGATATTAACCGACCATGCCTATTGTGAACAAAAAGCGACATCCAATGCGCTTTACATCGTGATCAATTTTCCGGAACATACCGATTTGGTTACCGACATGATCAAATTGGCACAAGAGGAGTTGTCGCATTTTGAAATGGTGCACGAAAAAATTAAAGCAAGAGGATTTAAACTTGGTCGTGAAAGAAAGGATTCTTATGCAGGCGAAATCTATGCCTTTATGCGCAAAGGTCATGTGCGTAAATATGTGCTGATTGACAGGTTGTTATTTTCTGCTTTGATAGAAGCAAGAAGTTGTGAAAGGTTCAAACTATTGACAGCGCAAATTACCGACAAAGACTTAAGCGATTTTTACCGTGAATTGATGATCAGCGAGGCCGGACATTACAAAACCTTTATCAGCTACGCCCGACAATACGCCGAAGGTGAAGATATAGACAAACGTTGGCAGGAGTTTTTAGATTTTGAAGCCTCTATTTTAAGTAAATATGGAAAAAAAGAAACCATGCATGGGTAATTTACAGTAAATTAATAAACGATACCAATGAAAGTTTTTATCATTACGTGTACTTTTTTTTCATCTATTGTTATATTATGGACCAAAACATTACACAAAAATCAAGTGTTGTAAATCAAAAACATTAGTTTCTTTGTAGCAATAATGTGGGTCACACGATAAAGTTGGGGATAAGTATTGTAATCATAATTTGTTTAAAAGTAGATGCTGGTTTACATATAACACTTTTTGTATTTTTAAACAGCATTTAGTTTAATCGTCTCAGTTGTAATGTTGATGTTTGGATTTATATATATCTTCAATTTGACTTTACATGTTTTAATGGGTAAGTATTCAATGGTTAATAATGGCTTGAGATTTTGCGATAGGGATAGTCCCGATACTTCGGGATGTTTGATCCCGATTTTCGCGGGAGAGTGCCGAAAGCCCGGTTTTCGCCCTAAAAATTCTAAAAACAATGTTTATACCTTAATAATGACCCTAAAGTTTTTAACTATTGATGAGTTCAAATTATATCAACCTGCAACAAATCATATAGAACC
>CALPQG020000027.1 GCA_943325655.2 Bifidobacterium breve
AGCGTCTTTAAAAGTGGCGATGGCAAAAGAAAAAAAATCAATCCAAATGGCTCCTGACTTTAGGCTATTGAAAGATTTCTTGTTGAAATAACATTACAAGCGATATAATTGATAAAAGGCAAACCGAGAAGTTTGCCTTTTTTGCTTTCATGGTTTGCCTGTTTTATTCTTGGTGAAAACGCCATTGCTTTGCATGAGAATAAACTTATGTTTGCACTATAATTTGATACATTCATGGAAAACACTCAAGGTCCAGACCCGCAAATGCTGCTTGATTTGGTAAAGGTAAAAATGCCCTTCGGACGGTTTAAAAATGTAGTGCTTTGTGATTTGCCAGTAAGTTATTTGGAATGGTTTTTAAGAAAAGGTGGATTTCCGGAAGGCAAGCTTGGGCAACAATTGTCAACGGTTTATGAAATAAAACTCAACGGTTTGGAAGAGATTTTTTATACCTTAAAGAAAAGGTTTTAAGCTTATTTGACAACAATTAAATCTTCTTTACTGAACCTGACTTTGGGCAAGTGTGCATATTTATCTTCCTCATGTCTGTAACCAATAGCACAGGCAATGACAGACTTCAAACCCAATTGATTGAGTCCCAATTCCCGGTCATATTCAGAAGCGATAAATCCTTCCATAGGACAGGCATCAATGTCTTCGATGGCACAAACAGTGAGGAGGTTTCCCAAAGCAATGTAAAGTTGTTTTTCCATCCATTGAATTTTTTCTTCCGAACTCATTTTCATCAGTAAACCCAGACTGCTTTTTACGTATCCATCCAGGTTTTCGCGTGCAATGTTGCGCTGTTTTGCTATCGATTGGGCATAAGCTTCCACATGTTCATGGCT
The DNA here is from genome assembly GCA_943325655.2 of Bifidobacterium breve. Lineage (GTDB taxonomy): Bacteria > Bacteroidota > Bacteroidia > Cytophagales > UBA9547 > CALPQG02. The sequence continues at coordinate 849 of CALPQG020000027.1, forward strand.
GACGTCGGCATACCTGCACAACACAATAAGATGAGAAGCCTCAATAATTTGATTTTGTCGGTAACTGTGGAGAAACAATTTTTGACGCAGTTCAGGATTTTCAACCAACACAAATTTCCAGGGTTGCAATCCCATAGAAGAAGGGGTTAGTGTCAGGGCATGGAGCAAAATGTTCAACTGTTCGTCTGACAACTTCTTGTCGCTGAATTTTTTAGTGGCATACCTGTTATATAATTTATCAATAATATTCATGTGAATTGGTTTTAGCCTTGTCAGCATTCAGGGTACAAAGTAACAACTTCTTTGTACAAAATTTTTTTTCAGTACAAATATAGTTGTTTGATATCCATATCTCATGCTATAGTTATAATTTAGTGGATACATTTAGACGATTAGGGCGCACCAATTGAAATATTTCTCCATAAAAATGAATGAATTGGCTTTGGTGGTATAAAGAGAGCATGCCAGCCATCAAATGAGGAAGTCGAATTTCTCTTTGCAATACCTTAGTAAGAAATCACTTTTATTTTGGTGAATTAAAAAACCAATATTTTACAAAATAAAAACTATTTTTGGGTGAATTCCAATTTTTAAAATTGATTTGAAAATACAATCAGTAAAATAATATAACCCCATGATATTTAAAAAACTGCTATTCTTGTTACTGTTTACCTCAAGTTACATTACTGCTGTCAAAGCCCAGGACATGGGTTTGGTCCGTCAACATATCGATACGTTAGCATCTCCAACCATGAAAGGAAGAGGTTATATTGGAAATGGAGACAAACTGGCGGCAGCATATATCCGTAGTTATTTTAAACAATACCATTTACAATCAGTTGACACTTCCTTTTACCAACATTTCATATTGGATATCAATACTTTTCCTGGGGAGATGTTGGTTAAAAATGGTAAAAAAACATTAACCTGTGGGTCTGACTATATTGTTTCTCCTGAAGCTCCTTCGCTAAAAGGTAAATTCAAACTAACCACTTTGGATACTTTGGTATTTACAGATACTACAGCACAAAAATGGTTTTTAAATGCTGATTTCAAAAAAACAGCCTTAGCACTTGACCCAAGATATAAAAACAAATTTAAGGCACTAGACAAACGTTTTCCAGCCAAACTTAAAGAGGCTCCAATCTTGGTAATGTTGCAAGCCAAAAAGCTAACTGCTAGTCTAGCAACGCATCAATCTTCACAATTGGTGATAGATGTACTCAAAGACAGTATTCATTGGGGTGCCAAAAATTTGAAAATCAATATTGAAGCAAAATTACTTGCTCAATACCAAACCCAAAACGTCATCGGTCATATCAAAGGAACCGAATTCCCAGACAGCTTTATCGTCATTAGTGCACATTATGACCACCTGGGAATGATGGGTAAACAAGTCTATTTCCCAGGAGCAAATGACAATGCCAGCGGTATTGCCATGTTGTTGTCGTTGGCCAATTATTACAGTAATAATCCTCCCAAAAACAGTATGCTGTTTATTGCTTTTGGAGCAGAAGAAGCAGGCTTAATTGGATCGGAGTATTTTGTAAACCATCCATTGGTACCATTGTCAAAACTTAAATTTGTGATGAACCTAGATTTGGCTGGCACTGGAGATGATGGGGCTACAGTGGTAAACGGTGCCATTTTAACCCAAGAATTTGAATTGCTTGAGCAAGCCAATAATGAGGGGCATTTTCTTTCTGTAATCAACAAAAGGGGGAAAGCCAAAAATTCAGACCATTATTATTTCAGTGAAAAAGGAGTCAAAAGCTTTTTCTTGTACACACTGGGTGGCATTACCGCTTACCATGACATTAACGATACGGCAGCCCAATTACCATTGACAAAATTTAAAGAACTCTACCAATTGATGATAGCCTTTATTGCTAAATTATAACACTAAAAATGCTATTATTTATGTTCGGCTTTTAACCTCAACACCATCATGTCAATGTATTTTTTTATCAATTCAATACAAGAAGCTTTATAAACAACTTCATCAGCCATGAGTTCATATACTTTTGATGCCTTCCCAAAATTCAAATCCATTTCAGGAGTTTTGATCAACGATTTCATTTGTTTAAAATAGTTGCGTTCTATTCCTGCCGCAACTTTATTGGTAAAATTGGCGGTGAGTAAATTGGGATTATAAAAATTAGAACTCACCGAGGAAACAAACAAATTTGGCTTACAGTTTAACAACATTGTAGCAGGCGCACCAGTGCTGTTGATGTAATCCCATTTGTTGGTCATCCCTCTTTGTACAAGGTATTCCATAAAGTCTATGGTAATATTGAAATCTACCAGATTGGTATTCAGGTCTTTCAACATTTTGGTGATTTTGGGCGTATTTTGTGGCGAATTGATAAATTGTAACGTGGGATTGTTTCCAGCAGTAACCGATTTTGCATGGGTACTGCCTGTTAACTTTACCAATGGTTCTAAGAGTGACCCATTACATTTGTATTCACGGTCATTAGAAGGAACCAATACCATTCTTTTATAAGTATCATTTTGCTCAAATACTTCCCTTGAAATCACATTATATCCCAAACTCAATAACTGGTTGATATAATATTGGTACGCTTCATTGGTAATCTGTTGGTAAGTATTGTCTCTAATTCCGGACAGTATAAATGTATTACTGGCCAAAGTTGGAGGAACAGGAGTTTTAAGTTTAGAAACTACCAAATTTGATTTGGTAATAAAATTAATTTGAAAAGTAGGAATACAGACATTGGTAGTTTTCCAAGCTTCTGTGAGTTTGGTGTCTATCAATACTAATTTGACATCAGCAACTTTGTCCAGGTTTTCAATTTTCACCTGTGCTTTTACATGACTAAAAGCAAATAGTGTAATACTAAGAAATAGTAAGGGTATGTTTTTTGAAAATAACATAAGACATGTATTGATTGTTTGTGCTTGTACGCACAACAGTACTAAATAAGTTCGCGTTTATTTGGCTTTTTGTGAGACGCCCAATAATTTATAGATACTCGGCTCATTGTATTCCACTACGTCTCCTGGCTGCATCCCTTTCATGACCAACTTGCCAATTTGAATTCGCACAAGTCTTAAGGTAGGAAAACCAACAGAAGCAGTCATTTTACGAACCTGTCTGTTTTTACCTTCAACCAATACTAATTTTATCCAGGAAGTAGGAATGTTTTTTCTGAATCGAATGGGTGGATTCCTTTCTGGCAATTCCGGATCAAAAGCTTGTTCGGCTTTGGTAGGAAGGGTTTTGTATTTTACACCATTCAGGTTAATTTCCGTTCCGGCTTTTAACATCGCCAAGGCAACATCTGTCACCTGACCTTCCACCTGAGCAAGATAAGTACGCTCATGTTTTAAAAGTGGATCCAATAACCTGTTGTTTAAACGCTTGTCGTTGGTAATTACCAGCAAGCCTTCACTGTCGGCATCTAGTCGACCCACAGGATACACATCTTTAGGAAAATCAAATAATTCACCTAAAGTGGCATGATTGCCTTCTTTGGTAAACTGCGACAACATGCCGAACGGTTTGTATATTACGTAGTATTTAAACAAAATTTTATGCGTTGATTGCCTTCAAAGCTTTTTGTTGTTTGATGGCTTTTTTTAATAAATATTCTTCAATAAAAGTTTCTAGTGGCTTTAACAACAATGCCATAATCAATTTACCAAACATACTTGTCCAAAGAATAACGGTACTGTATTGGATAAGCGCCGCCTGATTGGGGTTGTCAATAAATACTTTTTTGGCAAACGATTCAATGAATGGATCAAATATGCCTTCAGACAAAACAAAAAGCACTACGGCCAAGCCAAAAGTAATGGTAGCTGCTTTTTTACCAATTTTAGCTTTGGTAAGTTCATCAATTGTTTCCTGTAATTCCTGGTTTTTGTCCGCCAGTGCGGCATTTGCCGAATTGAGTTTGTTTTGAAGTTTATCACTTACCTTGGTGATAAGCTTCGACTGATCAAGCATTTCTTCATAGTGGTCACAGAGGTTTTTATAGTCTCCTATAACCTCCTCTTTCGTCTTGGTTGCATCAGCAATAATGTTTCTGCTGTGCTCAAGAACCGCGATTTCATGCCCAAAAAGTTGCTTTTTTTCACCCATTTTAACTCAATCAATCTTCTGGTATTTCTATAATTTCAAAAGGAATTTTTACAATGTCACTATAGTCTTCCGCCGCCTCTTTCATGTCATCATCATCTTGCTCATAATACCACTCCACCTTAACATCTGCACCAGTTTTTTTGAATTCTGCAAACTTTTTAAGAACATCCAAAATACACTTTGATGAACTCGTGTTAAAGTATTCAAATTTAAGTTTTACAATTACAGGAATAGTTACTGCTTCATTGATAAATTGAATAAGCCACTTATTAACGGGGTCATAAAACTCCACAGAATTTTCAGGAGTAGATCTTCCTTTTAATTCCATGATACCGGTGGTATGGTCTAATTTAATGTATGGGGTATGATTTTTTGCGTCTAGTTCAAATATTTCCATATTGTTTGTCGTCTAATTTGTAGTTGTCGTTTTATTCTTCCTCTTTGTCACCTTTAGGAATATCAATTTGTAAACTAAAAAATTCTATCTCTTCATTTACTTTTTGAAAAGTATATTTAAGCTTTTGTCCTGACTTCCTGGCAATGTCAATAAAACCTAATCCACCACCACCTTTTTCAGAAAATTGGCCATTGTTCAGTGTACGCTTATATAGCGCTCTAAGTTCATCTTTTGAGATAGAATTTATTTCATCTATACGTGTTTTTAGTCCTTCTACTTTATCCTTAGGAACATAATTTCCGGTTACCACGCTGTAACCTTTCATATCTGTTTCAATAATCAGTAAAGCAGTTTTACTGTCATAGCCTGTCACTTCAAAATCTGTAGAATCAATGTGATTGCATAGATTTTGAAGGCATTCTACTAAAATATTGTATACCTTTTTTCTGGTTTTCCTGTCTTCCTCAATTCTATCCAAACGATCTTCAATAATCTTTAGAACAGAATTGACCAAATCAACAGAAACTTCACCTTTAAAAGTTAGCATGATGTTATTTTCATGCATTTTTTCATACAGTGCAAGGTAATCTATCATGGCCGATTGCGACATATTGTGCAATTAAAATTTGAATAATTCATTATATTTTAAAACCTATCACCAGAATATCATCCAGTTGTGGTTCGGTATCTCCCATCCATGCTGTTATTTCTTTGTCCAGTAGGCGTTGTTGTTCTGCCATTGGAAAAGTACAGATATGAAGCAATAATTCTCTGAATCGTTTGTACAGGAATTTCTTTCCTCTTGGTCCACCAAATTGATCGGCATAGCCATCTGTGAAAAGATAATATATATCTCCTTTCTGAATCTCAAAATCGATGTTGGTATATTTCAGTGCTGGTTCTTCCCCATAATGTCCGATAGGGAATTTATTGGCCTTAAACTCTTCAAATTCTCCATTTCTAATCCTATAAAGTGGGTTAAAAGCACCAGCGTATTGCAACAGGTTTTGTTTATAATTGATCCTGCACAAAGAGATGTCCATGCCATCTTTTGAACCCTGGCCTTCTTCCTGACCTACCCTCAAAGCACGACTCACCCCTTCGTTGAGTTCATCTAAGATGGCCGCAGAATCAGTCAATGAATGATCTGTTACGGAACGGTTAAGTATATTGTTGCCCACCATTGACATCAGCGCTCCTGGTACACCGTGACCGGTACAATCCACCGCTGCTATAAATAAGTTTTCTCCTTGTTCTTCAAACCAATAAAAATCTCCACTAACGATATCCTTAGGTTTGTATAAAAAAAACACATCCGGGATGTATTTTTTTACATAAGACGTTGGAGGTAAAATAGATTGTTGAATTCTTAAGGCGTACTTGATACTGTCGGTGACATCATTGTATAACATTTGAAGTTTGTCATTTTTCTCTTCAATGACATCATTTTGCTTTTCAAGCTCTTCTTTTTGTTTGACAACTTCTTCGGTTCTTTCCTTAACTTTATTTTCAAGCATTTGCTCATTCTCAAACAAGTCGTCACGCATTTTTAGCAAGGCATGACCAAGGCTGTCTTCTTCACTCAAAGGCTGATAGTTTCCTTCAAAATTACCACTACCAATTTCTCTTGAAAAATCAGTGGTGCTTTTTAAACCATTCACCAAAAGATTCAGGGCTCCTGTCATGTCACCAATTTCATCTTGACGGTGTTCAATTTCTTTTTCAGGTAAAACTCCCCTACCCATTTTCAACAATATTTGCCGCAGGTTTTTGAGGGGGGGCACAATAGTTTTGGTAGTAAAAAAGGCAATCAGCAAACCTACAATAATGAGTACAATTCCCGCATTGATTACATACGCTTGCAATAAATCAAAGGAGCTAATCATCTCCACACTTTTATCATGTGCCGAATCCCTATGCGTCTCATTTATTGCGGCAAGCTCCTCTAATATTTCACGGGTCAATAAATCCACGTTTCCACCTTCTACCTGTGGTCGGATAAAAAAGATAATGTTAGGATCTTCGTAGGTAGTAAAATCTTTTAACTGCACCATGATATCGCGGTACATCTTGAACAAGCTATCTATCTTGACAAAAAGTTTGTTCATTTTTTCCTTTTCAACAGGATGCCAATAAGACGATAAAACTGCTATTTCCCTCCGTTTGTTTGGGTAATCCTGACTGATTAGTTTTCTTAAAATAAGTTTGTCTTGGTTGTCAGGACCACTTTGAACAAATACCCAGTTGCTGATGTATTTTTGAGAACGAACGAGTAATAAATCCAAATCATCTAAGGCTTCTGCCGAAGGATTGTAGATTTGTGTTACTTCGTTGTTTAAGGTTCTACTTTTATGAAGTGTGATATAAGTAAGAACAAAGTTTAAGATGGTAAAAAATATAAACAAACCAAATCCTAGCCATATTTTACGACCAATGTTAAACCTAAATTTCATTTCTTAAGATTTTCAAGTTCAGCTTTAAATTGATTTGATTTGTCAAGATCATTCAATCCAAAATGTATTCCTGATAACATCTCAAGTACATTTTTATTTGTAGGGTCCAATTCATAAGCTTTTTGCGCAAATGGCAGTGCTTTTTTAAACAAATCAATACATTCATCCTGAATTTGAGCCAGGGTAGTAAAGTCAATATTGTAATTTTGAGCATTGATAATATCAACGGCCTGGTTGTAATAAATGATTCCTAAGCTGTAGTTTGCAGTAATGTTATTGGCGTTGATACCAAGTATTTGGAAATACGATTTTTCAGCATTTTGTAAGTGACTTCGTTTATTGACAGAATCATTTACAGCAAGTTTTTCATACACCTGGGAAAGCAAGAGATGATAATCTAAATTTTTAGGCGCTGTTCTAATGGCTTGGTGCAACGACAAAATCAGGAGCGTAATGTTGTTGGTTTGGCTATAATACCTCACCCTCAATTGTTCGATTTCCTTATTGTCATTAAATTTTTCTGTGGCCAACATCACCACATTGTCTGCTTGTTTGATATTGTTGGTAGCCAAATAATCGTCTGACAATATAATGTACAACAAAGGATCGTTGTAAGAATATTGCATGGCTAAATCAAGGTAATGAATGGCTTCCGGAATATTACCAATTCTGTGTGCGGCATAACCTGTGTAATACACGGATGAAGTATCAATTGTATTGCTTATCAAATGGTAATTGGTCAGGTAATATTTAAAATACCCAAATGAAGCTTTGTAGTCTTCTTTGTTTAAGGTATTAACAGCATCGGTTTTAATGGTTGACAATAAATACTTGATGATGTTTTTACATTCATTGCTGTATTTATTCTCTTTGTCAATCGATACGCATTTCATAATATAGGTCAACGCATTTTCACGGTAAGTCATTCCACCGCTAGTAGCCTCTTTTTTCTTGTACAATTCTTTGTTGATAAATGCATTGTAGTACCAAGCTTTAGGGTCAATAGCTACATCTTCTGCAACGATAGCCAAATCAATGGCCAACTTTGCCTTTTCATAATCACCAGCTTTTAAAGCCTGTTCGGCTTCAAGGAGTTTTTCTTGTTGTGCATACGCACTACCAACTACACTTGCTAAGGTGAGTAAAGTCAGAAGAACAATATGTACAAACTTGTTTATCATTTTTCGTCTAATATTGCCATATTTACCAAGCTTGAACTTATCGTTAAACCTGATTTCTCCGCATTTGTTTTACTGAGTTCAAATTTTTGTTTGTTTTGCTGGTAAACAAAATTGATTACTGCTCCTTTTTTTATTTGTCCGGCATTTTCACCGATAACAAGGGTATTGTTTTTCGCCACTTTTTGTACAGCAGCGGTAATCAAATTACTTTTATCTGCGGTAATAAATAGCAATTGACATTTGGTTATTTCCTCTACCGAATTGTATATTTTTACCACAAATCCTCTTGAACCAATTTTACTTAAAGCAGCCATTTTATCCAATTCCTTAATCAAATTGGGGTTTGAATTTCCCAATACACCAATCACAAAGTCTCCTTGTTTTTGGTTTTCAGGCCATTCAATGTATTTGGTAAAGTTATAAATGAAAATCGCTTTGATTTTAGAGTTCACATCTTGTGCACATACTTCTAGCATGCTTACCCAAAGTAAGACGAATGCAACAAATATGTGACGCATGAATGACATGTATTCTTAGAAATGTTTTGGATATATTTATACTCCTGCTTTAAAACTATTCAATTTTATGCAATAATCACAAATTTATTCCTCTAAATCAATCACATTATTTTCATCTACTTTAATTTTTTGCTGTGCTTTCCATTCATCATCAAGATTTCTTTTCTTAAAAAGGTTTTTCATTTCTGTCTTTTCCACCTTTAATCGGTCTTTAATTTTCTCTTTAACTGACTTAGTATCATAACTTATCTTTGTATTTGGAGGAATACCTTTTACTTTTAAAAACAGTGTTGTACCTCCTTCTTTATTTTCTTCTACAGCATTTTCTTCTTCGGAAGTATTTTTCTTTCTATATTTCTTTAAAGAAACCTTTAACTTGTAATCTATTGCGTTGTCAAAGGTATGTGTTCCTGAAATGCTGATGGTATTTAAGTTCGACCTGATTACCATTTCTGGAATTAGCACCTGGTTATTTGCAATGTGTAAAGTGTTTTTTATTTCTTTGAATTGAATGTTTCTTAATTCAACATCATCTACAAATTTTGAAAGCTTTTGCATGGGTTCAAAATTCAACAATTGGCCGTTGATTAAATTAACACTTACATCTGCAATGACAGACCGAGGATTCACCTGTAGGTTTTTGTTAAACGCTAACTCCAAATCCATTTTTGTACGTAATCGGCCTCTTAAATTACTGTTGGTAATAAACTTTTGATTGAAATTCTCAAACATATAAAACACACTATCCACAATGATGTCGTTAAAAGTAGTTTGTGCTTGTAATTTCATCTTTTCAATGTTTTGTGTATTCAAATTGGCATCAAGCGCAATCGTTCCTCCTGCAATTCGAAATGAGGTATTTCTTGCAGAAACCACCCGGTCATTGAGTTTCAAATTTCCCTGAATAGTATTGGTATTGAATTTTCTAAATTTAAGCCGGTCAATCGAACATGTTAAATCGAGCGTTAACCGAGGTGAAATGGCAAATTTATAATTGGAAGTATCTTGTTCGTTTTGGTTATTATTGGCCAACAATTCATCCAAATCAATCATCGTAGATTTACAGTGTGCATCAACAATAATTTTTTCTTCTTTAAAAAATAAAAATGGAATCACATTTTTAAACAAACCGTCAAGTGCAAAATCACTGTTCCCGGCTTTACCGCTAAAATGATTGATAGACACATCATTTTTATTGAACAATAAATTGGCTGCAAAATCACTAAAAGCATAGGGCTTGTTATGCACTTTAAATTGCAGGGAATGAACTGTAATTTCACCATTCGCATGGATGTTTTTTTTGCCTTCTGCAGTTTTTAGGTCACGGAGTTTTCCATCAAATGCCAGACTGATGCTCATTTCTCCCTTGGCATATTCAAGCCCTTTTACCGGATAAAACTCCACCAGGGAAGCAATATTAACATCTGCATCGATATCAAAACTTACTTCAGGATTGCTAAAGTTAATGAGCTTTGCATCGCCACTTACTTTATGTTGGTCCAAATATGTTACAAAGTCAGAAATTTCAAGTTCGTTTGTTGTGGCCGAACTGAAAAACAACCCTTTAAAAGACGTTTGGGTCAATTCTTTTTTGATGTCTGGATGAAAAAAAGAAGCATTTTTACAGCCGAACAATACTTCAATAGCAGGTTGTTGGCCTTCCGCCAATGATCCCTCCATGCTGCCTTTAAAATACACGTCGCCTTTACTTTTGTAAACACTTACTTTGTCGTAGATCTCTTTTGAAAGCAAAGAAAGTATGGTTTGTATCGTAGTATTTATGCCTTCAATTTGCAGGTTAATGTTCAAATCTCTGGTAGTTGCCATGGAGCCATTCACTAAAAATTCAGATTTTTCAACCAACACACTCGAAGGTTTGATGGTTAATAATTTGTCTTTGGTAGCAAATACCAAGGCACTTTTTAAGTCGATATTTTTATTTTTAAAGTACGTTTTACCCGACAACTCAATTTTGTCAATGGTCAAATTCCCTTGCAATGAAATGGCAATATCTTTTTTCAAATATTTTAAAGATGCTTCCGAAGTATGTGAAAACAGGCTAAAAGTTTGGTTTTTTTGTTCATTGGTATAAATCACCCCAACTTCTTCGATGATTATTTTCTTTAGGTCGAAATCAATATTCTTTTTCCTTTTTGAAGAAGTAGCTGCTTTGATAATTTCATAATTAGGAATCCCATCAGCATTGAGCCTGGCAAATACATTTCCTTTAGCAATATAAATACGATGAAGGTTGTATTTACCATTCAGTATGTCCCAAATATCAAAAGTGAAATAAATGCGATGGGCCTTTAAAAAGTATTTATCACTTTTTTTGTATGATTCGTTGATAACAATGTCATCAAATCTAATGGCCACCTGAGGGAATTTTTCAATGACAGAAAACGAGATTTTTTTGACCTGTACTTTTGCCTGTAGGTAATTATTGGCTTCTGAAACAAAATGCTGAATGATTTTATCCTGATACACATACGCCAAAGTCACTGCCGATCCTGCCAAAACAACAATGGCAATCACCAGTACTAATAAGGACCGTTTGGTGTATTTGATAAGTTTTTTCATAATGAAGGCTAAAAATATATTATTTAAATGATTATTCTTATAATTAGTTGAAGTTTTTCTTTAGCATACCGTATTTTTTAGGCGGAAAATCAATGCTTTAAGTTTTACAACTACTAAAGTATTGTTTTTTTAGTTGAAAAGATGGTTTGGCGAATGCTAAAAAAAGCAGTTTGATTGAAGCAAATGAAGCCGCATCAGTTTTATGTTGCAGTCCTTTTTTCAATATTTTTAGAATGATAAATTTGTATTCAGGCCCAATATCTGTGTATGTATGTTCCTGAATACTTGCCTGACTTCCTTTGGCCATAACGCTTCCAAATTTTTCAAACCGTTCACTATCATTACTCCTCATTGCTGTAAAATCACAAAAAAATTCTTCCAATGATGTTTCCAGCTCAATTCATTTTTCATCAATCAATTTCAAACTCCACCGTTTTTAGGTCTTCCGCGTTTGGACCGCACATGATTTGAAATTTGCCTTTTTCAACACCATAAGACATATTGACATCATAAAAAGAAAATTCGTTTGCTCCTATTTCAAATTCAACAACACTTGAT
>CALPQG020000028.1 GCA_943325655.2 Bifidobacterium breve
CAATTTGTTATAATTTAAAAAGAGCGCCTAGATTAATAATTGAGACTGAAATTAGAAAACAACAAACACAACAAATTGGTTATCAATAAATTGAATATAAACTGCATTTGCGATAGTGATTGAGTCCCGATTTTCTCGGGATCTGAGCGCTGCCTTCTTAGTTGTGTACATTCAAATTGAAACACAAATGCTTGATAACTAAGAAAAAAGCGAGTTGCGAAAGCACGGTCCGCCGCGGCGGAATCGCCCAAATAAATAATTAAATACTGAATAAAAATAAAATTCAAGAAAAATAGAATTATAGTATCTTAAAAAAATAAAATATCACACAAATTCTAGTGAAGGTACTTTTGCAACACTCTCAAGGAATAATAGCCAAGTTTTTTTACCAATACCTAACAGGTTTTAAAAACCTGTTAGGGTTATTGCTATCATAAGTCATTTGGTAATGAATGGTTTATTTTCTGGTGAGCTGTTTGCCTAATGAAATTAAATATTGCTTGTCTAACAAAATATAATAATGAAAACTGGCTTATTCATCTTGCTTGCCTTTTTGTTTTGTACCACAAATTTGAACTCACAAAGCTTAAGTCAATGGCCAACCAAGAAATAACACTTCAAGGCTTTAATGGCTTGTGAAATTAAGTTATTGAAACAATATCTAGGGTATGCAATAGGAGATTTATTTATGGTGTATTTGATGTGGTAAAAACTAAAAAGTTATAACATTATTTTTTTTGTTATAACATTATTTATATATTTGAAGTATAAGTGTTTTAATAATGAAAATATAAAATAATGGAAAAGAGATTGGTGAAAATAGGAAATTCAATGGGGTTTGTAATTCCAAAGAGTTATTTAAAGTCTTTTGGAGAATCTGTAATTATTGAAAAAACAAATTCAGGCATTCTAATTAAGCCAAGTGAACCACAAAATTTGAGTTTAATTGATTTATTGGCTTCTACTGATATGGATGCTATGTATATACAGATGGAAATAGAAGCTAATGCATCTAAGACTCAGAAATACTATAACAGTAAAGAGGTGCAAGATTTAGATAACTCAAATGATGTGGTAGATGACTATTAATCAATGGGAAATTTGGATGGTAGATTTTAATCCTACCAAAGGGCAAGAAATAAGTAAATTACGACCTGCAATAGTGGTTAACGACCAACGATTAGGTAAGCTCAATTTAAGGGTGGTAGTGCCAATTACTGATGTGAAGTCTAATGTATGGCATCATGAAATTATGCCTAGTAAAGCCAATGGATTAAGTAAAAATAGTGCTGCAGATTGCTTTCAGTTGAAATCACTCTCTTGTGATAGCTTTGTGAAAAAGCTAGGTGTACTAGATCGTATTCATCAACCTTATATTCAGTTAAAAATGATGTTGGTATTGGGATTAAAAGTATAATCGGGAACGGACTTGAATTAACAACCGCTCATTATGTATTACAATCAACGAAAAAGCATTTTTAAATTATAATTTAGGTAATAAAAGTGGATATAGTTTTCATAATACCGAAAATATTTAGTTTTTTTACTAAGATTTTAACCATAGATAGCTTGTTTAACAGGCACATTCTAAAAACAGAACATAAAAAGGAATTAAACATATTCATATCCGTGAATTTTTGTCCAACTTGTTAATATTATGATGAATTATAAAAAGGTATTGGTAGTATTTTGTTGCATCTTATTTAGTGGCATTGCAAAATCGCAACTTATAACCGGTAAATTATCTTTATTGGCCAACCAAGAAATAACACTTCAAGGCTTTAATGGCTTACAAAACTATGCTATTGCAACAACTAAAATCGACGAAAAAGGAGATTTTAAACTCTCTTATTCCAAAACAGATTTGGGTATGGGCTACCTAATCTCGACAGACAAAAAAATATTTTTGCTTGTCCTCAGTGGGGAGGATATCGCATTGGTTGGAGAAGCATTAAGTGATTCTAAAACAGTTACAATCACCAAAGGCCAAGAAAACCAATGGTTTGAACAATATGCCAATGAGCATCCTAAACGGGAACAAGCCCTAAGTGCCTGGGAATATTTAGATAAAATATATACGCAAGAGGCTTTGTTTGCAAGACAAAAGTCGCCCAACAAAGCGATTCAACTAGAAAGAAAACGCATCAACAAGGAGGATGCTGCCTTTTTGAACAGTTTACCCAAAGAGAGCTACTGCCGATGGTTTTTACCTACTCGCAAATTGGTAAGCTCAGTATCAGTAGTGGCACAATACCGAACCCAAGAAATACCAGCCACCATTCAAGCTTTTAGAACCATTGATTATACAGACAATCGCTTGTATAAAAGTGGTTTGTTTAAAGATGCCATCGAAAGTCATTTTTGGTTATTAGAAAACAGTGGTAAATCATTGGATTCTGTGTTTATAGAAATGCAACACTCCATTGATGCCATGATGGTACACTTGGTAAAAGATGAAAAGAAACTCAACGAAGTAAGCAATTATCTTTTTGATTTGTTAGAAAGGCATAGTTTGTTCAAAGCATCAGAATATTTAGCCCTCAAAGTACTGAATGAGGCAAGTTGTACCATTGATTCTGATTTAGCGAGGCAACTAGAAAGTTACCGTGCCATGAAAAAAGGAAATATCGCACCCGATATGGTATTTCAAGCACAGCACTATGCAAACGGCTTACAACAAAATCAATTGACCCGCCTTTCCCAAATACAAACACCTTATACCTTGGTGGTTTTTGGAGCAAGTTGGTGCCCAAAATGTACTGAGGAATTGCCAACCATAATTCAAAACTACTCAAAATGGAAAAACCTGGGCCTTGAGGTAGTGTATATTTCCTTAGACACCGATACTGCCACTTTTGAGCAAGCCCTAAAATCGTATCCGTTTTTTGCTTATTGCGATTATAAAAAATGGGACAGTACTCCCGTAAAGGATTATTATGTATTTGGTACCCCTACCTTTTATTTGCTAAACCAGCAGCGAGAAATTATTCTCCGCCCCAATTCCGTAAACCAAATGGCTGCTTGGGTAGATTGGAATTTGGTGCCTAAGCCTAAAGATTGAGTTGCGTGTTGCGATACTCGAGATAAATGTTGCATGTTAAGTTGCCAAGTAAAGAACGTGAAAATTCAATTGTGAAGTCATTGGATAAAATTACGTTTCAAAATGGTTTGATCGTTTTTTATCTTATTTTGCAATCAGAAAAACATTGATGAACTTGCGATTTTAGGGTTTAATCCTATTCAAACACAAACTTAAAACACAAACTCCAAACTCCAAACTTATGGAAAATTCAGTATTGCACAAAGCAGCAACCCGCGGTGCCGCCGACCATGGTTGGTTAAACGCCAAACATACGTTCAGTTTTGCCAATTATTATGTCCAAGAACGTATTCATTTTGGTGCATTGCGTGTTTTAAATGATGATACGATTGCTGGTGGAATGGGGTTTGGGAAGCATCCTCATGACAATATGGAAATAATCACCATTCCGTTAGAAGGCGATATTGAACATCAGGACAGTATGGGAAACAAAGCGGTGATTTCTCAGGGACAGGTGCAGGTGATGAGCGCTGGCACCGGAATTCAACACAGTGAATACAACCATAACCAGGATGCACCCTTAAAATTATTGCAAATCTGGTTGTTCCCCAATAAAAAAGGGGTGGTTCCCCGTTATGACCAAATTACACTTGACCTTGCAGACAGGCACAATAAATTGCAGCAAATTTTATCTCCCAATCCTGAGGATGCTGGGGTTTGGATTCACCAAAATGCTTGGTTTCATTTGGGTAATTTCGATAAAGGAGTTGAAACAATTTATGATTTTAAGGCAAAAGAAAATGGCTTGTATGTATTTGTAATCAAAGGTCAAGTGCAAATGAATGACCAATTGCTAAACACCAGAGATGGTTATGGCATTTGGGATGTAAGTCAAGTGAAGATCGTAGCCCTTACTGATGCAGAATTTTTATTGATGGAAGTTCCGATGATTGTCTAAGTAAATAAATTACAGCGTTGACAATTAAAACGAATTAAAGTCCGTTATTGCAACGGAATTGATAAGTTGGATGGTGCTATTTTTATTCAGCTTGATTTTGACTATTTGAACGCTTTTTAATTTTAAACTTTTTTACAATGGCTACAACCAATTGGAAATTGGATCCTGCTCATTCTCAGGTTCAATTTAAAACAACGTATTTGATGATAAACAAAGTAACAGGCATATTCACTGATGTGGAAGGCACTGTTACTACCGACGACAATGATTTTGCAAAAGCAACCATTGATTTTAAAGCAAACACGAATTCGCTTACTACCCACAATGAAAATAGGGATAAGCATTTAAAAAGTGAATTGTTTTTCGATGTTGAAAAATATCCTACCTTGACCTTTAAATCAAGTCATAATGAAAAATTAGGAGAAGCATTAAGTGTTGTTGGAGATTTGACAATTAAAGGGATTACAAAATCACTGTTGCTTTCGGTTAAGTTTGGAGGTATCATAGAAGACCCTTGGGGCTGTACAAAAGCAGGTTTTTCAATTTCAGGCGAAATCAATAAAAATGATTTTGGCTTGACCTGGAACCTGCCTATCGAATCTGGGGGAATGCTGGTTGGGGATACCGTTGAACTGACCATGGAGATTCAATTAATTAAACAAAAATAAAGGATGACTTCTAGTGTCGAAATTAAATTTGCGCCTACACAAACCCCAGTTCTTGAATTGATCCGTAGGCGATGGAGTGCACGTTCGTTTTTGGATAAAAGCATTGCAGAAAATGACTTGAATACTATACTTGAAGCCGCTTCATGGGCACCAAGTGCCAATAACGAACAGCCTTGGTTGTATTTTGCGGCACACAAAGGAACTCCGGCTTTTGATATAGTAGTGGAGATTTTAGCGGGAGGAAATCAACCCTGGGCAAAAAATGCAGCGGTATTGGTTGTTACGGTGGCCAAATTAACCTTCGAAGCCAATCAAAACAACAATCCAACTGCTTTGCATGATGTAGGTTTAGCAAATGCGACCTTGTTACTTCAGGCAACAGCACTGGGAATATTTGCGCATCCGATGGGAGGTTTTGATGCCGAAAAAATGAGCGCTTTTCTACATTTACCAGCAACGCAAAAGCCAGTAGTAGTGATTGCAATGGGTTATTTGGACGAAGCCGAAAAGTTGGTAGAGCCTTTTAAAACGAGGGAATTGACTCCTCGAGTTCGTAAACCGCTCGCTTCATTTGTGACAAAATTGTAGGGATTTTGAATGAATACTTGAAAGGTGTTTGTTTCATCTTTGTATTTTGTCAATGAAAATGTGAGCTTTTGAATAAATCAATGTGTTCGTTTTATTTTTTTAAAGAAGCTTAAAAATGGATAAAAAACATACTTATTGCCTGTCTGTAGTATGGACAGGCAACAATGGCACAGGCACTTCTGGCTATGCTGATTATGACAGGAGTCATACGATTGAGGCCCGCAATAAAACAAGTATTCTAGCCTCCGCAGATCCTGAGTTTAGAGGAGATGCCAGTAAATATAATCCCGAAGAATTGTTTTTGGCTTCGATTTCAACTTGTCACATGTTGTGGTATTTGCACTTGTGTGCAGTGGCAGGAATTGTTGTTATTGATTATACTGACCATCCAGTTGGCGTCATGGAGGAATCCAAAACAGGAGGACGTTTTGTGGAAGTAACGTTACATCCTCAGGTAAAAATATTAGAAACTTCAACTGTAGAAGATGCCATTGCTCAGCATAAAAAAGCAAATGAATTGTGTTTTATCGCCAATTCTTTAAATTTTAAAGTAAAGCACGAGGCGGTTGTTTATTGCTAATGGTAGTTTTGTGTTTGTTCTCTTATTTTCTATTTAATTTCCTTTATTGGATATTGTAGTAAATTTGAACCAATCCCAATTATAAAACCGTTAAAGCTTTGTAAATTGTCTTTGGTAAATTATTCGGATCAAGAAAAGAACTATTATAACTCCTCTCAATACTGCTATTCACTTATCTATTCCACAAAAATATGTAGGGAAACGTATTGAAATTACTTTTTTTGATTTGGATGAAATGGATGAAAAAACGCCATCGAATACTCCCAAAAAGCTTTCGGAACTTTCAGGGCAGTTATCTGCTGAAACGGCAGAAGAAATGCAAAAGTATGTGACAGAAGGTAGAATTGATTGGGAAGTTAGGTTGAAAAAACAAATTTAAATTATAGATTAATATAGTTTTCGGTGATAAAACAAAAACTATTAATTTGCTTAATATATCAATAAAAATCTTTCGTATTTCTATGATTTTTTTAACAGATTTGTATTATTAAAAGAAAACAATATTTAATAAAAATAGTATAAGAGAAATAATATTATGGCGTTATCCTTATCAACATATTACAATCTTGAAACTAGAACTAGTGCTAGTTTCTTAACTTTTATTGCTTTGTTTGGAGAATTTTGTAATATTTCTAAGTTTTTAACTAGAATTTTCATTTTCGCACTCAATAAAGCCGATAAACACATATCAAAGATTGACGGAAATATCAAGCAATTTAAAAGTTTAGATAAAAAAACTATTGAATTTCATTATTTGAATTTTTCAAAAATAAGCTCAAAATTCGATAAATTACATGGCAAACTGCATACAGTAGATTATTTAGGTAATGAAAAAATTAAATTATCTATGAAAACTATTTGTAGAAAGTTACATAAAATTGAAAATGTTTTAAGAATATATTCATTCGATAAATCTATTAAGTCAGAAGAAACGCCATCTTACATTAAAGATGGATTATCTAAATTTAGCCAAGAAAGTTTTTTATCATTGCAACCCTAGTTTTAGATGAGTTTCGAAAAAGGTGATGTTATATATTTAGATTTTTTAATACCTAGAAATAGTCGTTTCGAAAATCATCCAGCGTTGATTATATCAAATGCAAATGTTTTTGATGCCGATGAAATTTATCATTGTGTGATGATAACACATTCCGAATTAAACAGTATGTTTTCATTTGAATTAAGAGATGAAATGTTTAATAAATATCCCATTCCAGAGGGTTCTATAAAAGCACATTTAATTGCTTACGTCCAAGAAAGACATATCAATAGTCGGGTAATTAACCACATGAAAAAAGTTTATTTGGATAGGGTTGTTGATTTTATTACAGACACTGTTTTTAAAAATTGGGATTAATTACTTTTATTTGATACATTTTTTAGCAATAAAATGCATCACGTTACATTATCCTTTTATTAAATGCTCTTTTTTACTAGATAGCAATGTTGTCATTGATTAGTTCTAACATAAAAATATAGAAGGGATAAAATTATTAATCCTTGGGAAATGTGATACCAGATTTTTTCAAATAATTCCTTAAAACTTCTTCACCGAAAGTGTATTCATCTGCGGAAGATAAATGTTCAACTCATGGTATTTTTCTTGCAACAAAGGAATTCCGGAAGCTGAAAAAGCTTTGTTGTCAATCAGGTTCCCGAGTTTGTCAAACAAGTAAGCCAATCCTTCTGTCGGTGAATATACCAGGTAATAAAGTTTGTCGGTACCGAAGAAATAATAATTGATGGTTGCTTTAGGAGCATTGCTCACATTGATGCTGAAAAGCTCCTGTAAATTGTGGTCAATAAAACTCATTCTACCGTTTTCAGTACGTGAAATTACCCATTGTCCATTTTTAAGGTCGGTAATGAGTTGGAAAATACTTTCTTTCGCTGTTCTGATGAGTTGTTGTTTTTGAAGGACTTTTCCATTCAAATTTACCATCAAAAACTCCCCATTGTCTGAAATGATCCTGAACAAGGTTTGGTCAAAAGTACTGCCTTTTTCAACAGAAATACTGCTTGTACATCGTTTGTTAAGCTTGATTGGGAAGCCAGGATAAGGTTCTCCTTTTCTGTTAAATACATGAAAATTGCCATTTTCTTCCAACAAATACAGGCAATCTTTTCCGCCAATGTTTACATGTTGTAATGGTTGTTTGAACCTGGATGCAAAATTAATTGGTTTCCATGTCGGAGGACATACGCCCGTTTTGTCAAACAAAAATAAATTGCCACTCATGTCAGCTGCAAAAATCCTGTAATTTCTGTTGTGTTCGTAGTCAAATACATTTAAGTTTTTGATGGCTCCATTGTTTGGCAAAGCTTTCGGATATGCTTTGAAGGGTAATCCTTTATCGTCTATCAAATGTATTTTGCTTGCAGTGGCAAATGCAAAATGATTGACATCAAGGGCGTAGATTTCACTGACCAATGCGGCGCCAACAGGGATGCTGAATTGTTTTTCATGGTTTTTATTGAAACAATGCAAGTTGAATTGTGCATCCTGGGTAAAATAGTCGTTGTTGTTTTCATTGATATTGATGGGTGACCATATTTTTTGGTTTAAAATTCCACCAAGAGCAATGTCTTTTACGGTTACGGCCAATTCTTGCTTTTCGGATGTCGCAATGTTGGCCGTATCCACTTGGTTAATTTTTACCTGTTGTGTTTGGTATTTGGCAATAATACTGGTTGAAAACTTATCGCCAATGTTGGAATATTTGACACTTACAAATTCAAAAGCTTTAAATTGTTTTTCAATGTCAGTAGATTCATTTTTGCGAATTGGATTTAGTTTTTTTGCGATTGCAGGATATGCTTTCCCCGGATTTAAAAATAGGGTCAAATTACTTACGCCCGATTTGTCACCAATAGCATTCGAGTACAGGATGTTTTTAGCCCAAACATTATCCGTCATATAATCATTGTAAGCATCTTTGATATTGTCGGGATGGTTGGAGAAAAGGATGAAATCCTGCACGGAAGCAAAATAACAGTCTTTGAAACCCGTAAAATGACTTCCCAAAAGTTGTTGCGGAAATTCTGAGATATTTAATTTTTTGATGTCCAGGCCAGGCAATTCTACAACATTTGCAGGTGAACCTAGCGCAGAAATGTTTAACCTGTTTAATTCTTCTTTGGCCCTGATCACGTCTTTGGCTTGAATGTACAATACTTTGTCTTGAACATTTAAACGTTCGGTTTCTAAGCCAGCCAAGGCAATTTGATGCCCGAACCAGTTATAGAAATTGCTGATATCTACATGGTATTTGTTGTTGGTGTTTTGCCAGGCAATAGGCTGGCTGTTAGAAATCCAATATTCATTCAAGGATGTTCTCAGGTTTTTGCCATTTTCAAATCCCCAAAAATAAAGGTTAGCGGTTTTGTTGCTAATCAGTGAAGCAACTGTTGGTTTTTGCGGTGTTTGCCATTTGAATACGTTTAAAAAATCGATGACCTTGGTTGTATTTACAATGGAATATCCTTTTAAATCAATTTCGTGGGCATGAAATTGATAAGAAACGATAGCTGTTTTTGCCAGCGTAGCAGTGAAATTTAAAGCTGCCGCTTCCTCGTCGTCAAACAGGTATGCGGTAAGTTTTGGAATGACTTTATAGTTAAGGTAAACATTTCCCTGAGTTCCTAATTTTTCTTTGACTAGGAGTTCTTTTTCAATGTTCAACAAAGAAGCTTTTTCTCCTGCTTTAATAGTCCTGATGGCATCTTCCACCAAGTAGCCTGTGAAGCTTCCTACAAAGTAGTTTTTATAGGTTAAATAGGAAAAAGTGATTTTGGTAAACTTGTCTGTGAATTCATTGATTTCAAAATTCTCATATTCACGTGTATCGAATCGGAGGTTGCTGTTGGCTTTGTATTTCTCCACCACATTGGTCATGATTTCTCTGTCAGCAGCACTAGAAAGTGGTGCAACAAACAATATATCAATGCTTTTTTTACTGCTTACATGCATTGAAATTAGCATTTTCTTTTCGGCAAACATGTTGGTGATGTCACCACTTGTTTGCATAATTTTTTGGAGTTGTGTGGTGCGGTCCTGTAATTTTTTGCCAAAATCTGTATGAGATACCAAAGGCCAAAAAGATTTATCACTGGCTATTTCAAAGTCCTGGAATGGTTTTCCTGTTTCTATTACCAATAAGGAATTGTTGGGAATTAACGACCATGCACTAATGGTACGACCATCAAACCACCATTTGAAAGTGAAAAAACTCCCAATAGCAATAAAAAATACAATTGTAATTATAATTATTTTACGTTTCAATGCAATCTCCAGTTTATGAAAAACAAAGGTAATCTAAAACAAGTAATTCGGGCTTCCCTTGGGTGAAAAAAAATAAAAAAGTTTGAATTTAGGGGTAGATTTTATTTGAAATGATGCTTAAAATTTAACGGAAGGCTTAAAAAGTGTCAGGTAAAATTGACCTGACACTTACACCCTGAGGATTCGATTGTTTGCTGGTATTAGTAGTCTTACAAATACGTTTATGTTTTTTTCAATACTTTCAATACTGCAAAATTATATTCCAGGCCGTTGAATTGTACATGGTATACACCCTGAGGAAAATGTTCCATATTGACATCAAATTCATTTTCTCCTCTCTCTCCGACGAATTCCTGACTATACATGACTTGTCCATTATGGTTTAAAATATTGATGGTATAAGTACCTCCATCTATAGAATGGAAAAAGATGGCTGCTTTACCAAAGTTAGGGTTTGGGAAGAAGTGTACGTTGGTTCTGTTTTCAAAAGACATGACCACAATTTTTGATTCCTGACTTTTTTCATCAATATCATTTTCGATGAGTTTGTAGTAGTATATTCCTTTTTTATAAGGTATAAAATCGGTGTAATGGTATTCAACTATGGTAGAACTGTGTCCCTTGGCAGGTACTACCCCTATTTTGTCAAAGTTTATTCCATCTTCACTTCTCATTATATGGAAACATTTACTATTTTCTTCCAAGGTAGTCTTCCAGCTCAATTGAATTTTGTTTTGGATTTCTTTGACCACAAAATCTATCAATTGTACGGGTAAAGGAGTTACAATGCCCTGGACCATGCGCACGGAATGGTTATCGAATTCTGTAAAATATAAATTGGTTGAATTAACCGCTACTCCCCTGGAAGGTCCAGTGTTTGCTGCAGTAGCAACACCTCCATTTCCAGTGTGAGGATTAGTTGCAGCACCACCTATTCCTGCAACAGTGCTAACCATTCCTGAGGAAAAAGTGATTTTTCTAATGCGTTCATTATTGTCATCAGCAATATAAATGTTGTCATTGGCATCCATAGCTATTCCTCTTATGTTTGCAAATTGAGCAGAGAGTTTGGTGATATTGTCTACAAATC
Source organism: Bifidobacterium breve (assembly GCA_943325655.2). Classification (GTDB taxonomy): domain Bacteria; phylum Bacteroidota; class Bacteroidia; order Cytophagales; family UBA9547; genus CALPQG02. Next base: position 11,207 of record CALPQG020000028.1, read on the forward strand.
CAGGAGATCCTGTACCTGCATACGTACTGATATTTCCTGTACCGATATTGATTTTTCTTATTTTGTCATTTCCAGTATCACATATATAGATATCGCCATTTGACGCAACTTGTACACCGAATGGAGCATTCAATTTGGCTGCAGTCGCCAATCCTCCATCTCCTGAAGATCCTGGGGAGCCTGTTCCTGCTAAGGTTGTAATTATTCCCGTCGCAAATGTAATCTTCCTTAATTTATCATTGCCTTCGTCGGCAATGTACAGGTTGTTTGAAGCGTCTACACAAAGTCCTTTCGGGGCGCTGAGTTTAGCAGAGGTGGCAACACCACCGTCTCCTGTTGATCCTGCCGTGCCAGTTCCGGCATAAGTACTAATAAATCCAGTTGTATGGTCGATTTTTCTAATCTTATGATTGTCCGAGTCTGTAAAAAAAATATCCCCAACGCTATTCATACAAATTCCAATAGGGTGGTTCAATAATGCAGCCGTGGCTGCAGCGCCATCTCCTGTAGCTCCTGATGCTCCTGTGCCTGCTACTGTGCTAGCGAATCCGGTTGAAGCAGTATATTTTCTTATTTTATTATTACCATAGTCACATATCCAAATGTCCCCAGCATTATTGACATATAAATTTTGTGGTGTCAGCATGAGTGCACTTGTTGCCGCGGCGCCATCACCGGTGCTTCCACCAGTGGTTGAACCTGTTCCAAAAACAGTAGAAATGAGTGTTTGGGCTTGTACATCTTGTCCTTTAAGTGTTAAAAATAACACCATGGCAAAAGCAAAATTTAGAATATAGTTTGAACTTTTATGCATATATTTTAATGGTTAAATGGGTATTAAATGAGTTTAAAATCAATCGTTTATGGTTTTGAAATAACTTTGAAGTGCCTAAAAGTATAGGCCGTAAATACGCGTTAAACTTCTTGACAATCAAGAGTTCACCCAAAGCAATGCCAGTCAAGGTTCTTCGGTTTTTTAAATTTCTTTGCTACCCGTCAGCAGTAAATCATCGCTATCTCGACCGCTTTTCAGCGTTGCAGCAACAACTATTTTGATGCAGTGAAGGAATTTTGAGTAAATAAATTTTCCCATATTGGTGTGAAAACTAATTGGGGAATTACAAATAAATTTAGGAAGTAGTTTGAAATTCTATGCATACATTTAATTGTTTAAATGAAGATTAAATAAGCTGAAAATGAAGGTTTTCTGTTTGGGTAGAACGTTGAAATTTTGTTGGGTACACCGAATTGGATCACTTGTAAATCAAGCGTTCGTACAAAGGAAAACGTCTCAAGGTTTTTCGGTTTTTTAAATTTTATTGCTAACCGTCAGCAGTAAATCATCACCATCTCGACCGCTTTTCAGCATTGCTGCAACAAGCATTTTGAATGCAGTGAAGGAATTTTGAGTAAATAAATTTTCCC
>CALPQG020000029.1 GCA_943325655.2 Bifidobacterium breve
CATTCAACACTCAAAACTAACAGTTGTTTTTTTCGCTCTTTCAGAGGTATAATAATGGATATAATTCACACTATTTTACTCATCATTCAACATTCATCATTCAACACTCAAAACTAACAGTTGTTTTTTTCGCTCTTTCAGAGGTATAATAATGGATATAATTCACACTATTTTACTCATCATTCAACATTCAACACTCAAAACTACTATAGTACCTTAAACTCTATCCTTCTGTTTTTGGCTCTTGTTTCAGGTGAAGTATTGGCCACTTTTGGTTTCGATTTGCCATAACCTTGAAAGGTTAAATTTGCAGCTGGAATTCCTGCGGTAACCAGGTAATCATACACTGCCTTTGCCCTGTTTTTAGAAAGGTTTACATTGTCTAAATCCTTACCAATATCATCTGTATGTCCCGAAATCTCTACTTTCATCGTTGGATTTTCTTTGAACAACATAATCAATTTTTCCATTTCAACCTTAGATTTATCCTCCAAGTTAAATTTACCGGAGGCAAAGAAGATATTGGTCAAAGTAATGGTTGCTCCCGTTTTGATTGGATCCAGGTAAATATCCAATAACTCTGAAGAAAAACTTTCCGGAGTTTTGTAATCGAAGAACAAACTTTTAAACAAATAGCCTTTCTTATTGACATACAAAGCATATTCTGACCCTTGAGTCAATACAGCAGTGAAGGTACCTTTCTTAATATCTGTATCTGTAGACACTACCCTTTTCCCTGTTTTTAAGTCAAACAATTCTACATGCGCTTGAAGTGTTGCATTGGTTACGGCATCATACACTGTTCCTTTAGACACTTTACTGATATACATGTTTTTCAACTCTTTTGGAAGGTCAAATTCATATATATTGGCGGTCATATTTCCAGCTTCATCAAAAACATCTTTTGAAAAATAACCTTTGGTTTGGTCAGCGGTGATAATCAAGGCTTCTTCATCAGCACTTGTATTCAGAGGATAACCAACATTTTTAGGTACTGTCCAGCCGGTATCAGATTTCATGGAAACGAATAAATCCGTCCCCCCCATTCCAATATGACCGCTTGAAGAAATATAAAGTACCCTACCACTTGGATCAATAAAAGGAGAAAATTCATGGTCTGAAGTATTAATGGTTTTACCCAAATTTTCGGCAACAGTCCATGCACCATCATCTCCCATGTGGCTTGTCCAAATATCGCAACCACCAGGTCCGCCTTTTCTATCAGAAGAGAAAAAAAGATTTTTACCATCACCAGTCAATGTTGGTTGAGAATCAAATCCTTTTGCATTGATGGTAGCACCCATATTTACAGGTTTTGTCCAGTCGTCACCATCTTTATAAGTAACATACAAATCGCAACCACCAAAGCCATCTTTTTTATTACAAGAGGTAAAAACCATCACATTTCCATCGGCAGAAACACTTGGCCCACCTTCATTATCAGGGCCATTAATTACCTTTGAAAGTGGTTTAGGAATATCCCAGGCATTTCCTTTCAGTGTGGTTACATAAATATTTTCATCTGGATCTCTTACGGTGTAATACATGATCGCTTTATCGCCGGTAATGGTTGGGAAATATTGTTTTGCAAAAGTATTCATTGGAGCGGCCATGATTGTTGGCTTAAAATCCAAAGGATGTTTGATGGCTTCCACCGCAAAATCACAGGTAGCTATTAACTTCATTACTTTCTTGATATAATCAGGACGAGGTCCAAAATCAATAAAGCCCAGATAAAACTTTTTGGCTTCCGCATAATCGCCATCTTTCATGTAAATATCACCAAGTTGCTGGTATACACCTGCATAAGTAGACGAATTAGGATTCAATTCAATTACTTTTTCAAAGAAAGGTTTTGCTTTTTTATCTTCATGCATTCGTAGATAACAGTTTCCAATACGGTTGTAGGCTTCTACAAACTTAGGATCTCTTTCTACCGCTTCTTGTAACAGCTGAATGGCGTCAGGAAATTGTTTTCTCATCAAAAATTCATCTGATTGTTCATACAATTGAAGCGCTTTTCGATTAGAGGTACTCATTTCAGGAGGTTCCTGAGCAAAAACTTGAAGTGATAGGAATGAAAAAATAAGAGTGAAGGTGATTTGTTTCATACTTTATTATTTAGGTACAAAGTACAGAGTACAAAGTACAAAGTACAAGGTAATTATTATAGAAGTTAAATTTTATTAATGTTGTATAATCAAGGTATTTTCAAGGTATTTTAATGTATAAAGTTACATTTTCATACTTTGTACTTAATACCTTGTACCTAATACCTTAAGGTATATCCATGTACTTATGTGTTTGTAACGAAATTTTCCAGACAGGGTTGGCTTTTACGAAGTCAATTACTTTGGGTAGGATATCATTTTGTTTTGACCATTCGGGTTGCAAAAACAATTCACAATGTGTTCCTACTTCTTTTTGATGCAATGCAGCAAACTCGAAATCTGATTTATGGAAGACAATTACTTTGAGTTCATGCGCTGTAGCAGCAAATCCAGGAACAGGTGCTTTAAATTTTTTGGGAGAGAAACATACCCAATCCCAATCTCCGGACATGGGATAAGCTCCGGAAGTTTCTACATGTGTTCTAAAACCTGCGGCTTTAAAAGCCTTGGTCAGTTCGGTTAAATCATACATCAAAGGTTCGCCCCCGGTAATGACAACCACCCTTCCAGGATATTGAGAAGCCTCACTGACCATGGATGCGATAGAAGTCAAAGGATGGTTTGCTGCGTCCCAAGATTCTTTTACATCACACCAAACGCAACCCACATCACATCCGCCCAAACGGATAAAATAGGACGCAACTCCCGAGTATTTCCCTTCTCCCTGAATGGTATAAAAGGATTCCATGACAGGAAGTTTTGACTGTTGGGTATTAAGTGTTGAGTGTTCGGACATTGATGATTATCTAATCTGTTATTAATAAAAATAATGGCTATAAGATTAACAGAATTAATCCTATAGCCATTATTATTTTTTTTGTTTGTTAAAGCTTGATGTCTTTAGCTTTGACATGCACTATTTTTCCATTTTGTGACAAAATTAATGCATCATCATTTTTTCTATATTTTTCAACGAGCTTTTTATAAGAAATTTTCAAACCCTGCTCTACTTTATCAAAAAACGTATCCTTGATTTCATTTTTCATACGATTTAGCTTTTATGGTTTCGAACTTTATAGTATTCAATACTTCAAACGGCATATTAATTTCCTTTCTGGCAACGATTTCAGTACCTCCACTCGAATTATCCATTATCATTAATTTGTCAACTTTTTCAGCGTATAAATCAAACAAATAATTCATTCCCTGCTTATATCTTCGGTGAATTGTATCCGTAGGAATATGATGTCCGCCCTGGGTTACTCTTTTAGCAACCCTTTCGATTGCCATTTCAGGAGAATTTAACCAAAAATACAATAGGTATATTTCATAACCAAGGGATTTAGCTTGATTAATAGTGTGAATGTATGTTCTTGAACTTAAAGTTGTTTCGACTGCAAAATCAGCTTTGTGGTTAAATAGTTCCTGAATTCTTTTTATCATTAATTTACCCGCTTCTAACGCAACCGTTTCAGGCTGAAATGGGGAAAGCCCTCTAGCTATTTCATCAGCATTTACAAATTCTTTACAATTAAGAATTTGAGGTAAAATTTCAAAAGAAGCAGTTGTTTTCCCTGCTCCGTTGCAACCCGCTATGATATAGAATTTAGGCATTGGAGATGTAATTTATTTTTACTATACACTCAACCATCAACACTCATCACTAACTATATACTTCCTTCTTCGCTGCTTTTAAGGTATTGGTCAATAAGGAAGCAATGGTCATTAAACCAACTCCACCGGGAACAGGCGTGATATAAGCACATTTTGGAGAGACTTCATCAAATTTCACATCTCCCAATAACTTGAATCCTGATTTTTTGGAAGCATCTGCAATTCTGTGAATTCCCACATCAATTACCACTGCGCCATCTTTTACCATGTCGGCGGTTACAAATTCTGGTTTACCCAAAGCAACAATTAAGATATCAGCAGTTTTAGTGATTTCCGACAGGTTTTGAGTCCTGCTATGACACACGGTTACGGTGCTATTTCCAGGATATGAATTTTGGTACATCAAAATACTCATTGGCGAACCTACAATATTGCTTCTACCAATCACCACACAATGTTTTCCTGCGGTTTCAATGTTATATCTTTTCAACAATTCCAACACCCCATTTGGCGTAGCAGAAATATAAGTAGGCATACTCAAAGCCATACGACCCACATTGATGGGATGAAAACCATCCACATCTTTTTCGGGAGCAATGGCTTGAATAACAGTATCGGCAGACAAATGTTTGGGTAAAGGCAATTGTACAATCAAACCATCGATGTCAGGATTGTCATTGATTTTTTTGATTTCTAAAAGCAATTCCGCTTCGGTAGTGGTATCAGGTAAAGCCACATGGGTAGATTTGAACCCAACCCTTTCGCAGGATTTCACTTTATTGTTGACATAAGTCAAACTCGCACCGTCCTGGCCAACAATAATCGCTGCTAAATGAGGCGCACGACCACCTTTTGAAATAATGTCTTGTACTTCTTGTGCGATTTCACCTAAAAGTTGTTCTGAAATCTGCTTGCCGTCTATTAATTGCATGACTAATCCTATACGTTAATTACAATGTTTTCATTTGGTACAGTGTACCCTGTACGCTGTACTCTAGACTCAGTACTAATAAGTCTAATCCAGTTTCAAAATCGCCATAAAAGCTTCTTGAGGAACTTCTACGTTACCAATTTGGCGCATACGTTTTTTACCTTTTTTCTGCTTTTCAAGCAATTTACGCTTACGGGAAATATCACCGCCGTAACATTTAGCCAACACATTTTTCCTCAATGCTTTTACAGTTTCTCTGGAAATAATTTTCATTCCAATAGCTGCCTGGATGGCAATTTCAAATTGTTGTTGCGGCAATAAGTCTTTTAATTTTTCACACAAACGTTTGCCCCAGTCGTACGCTTTGTCTCTATGCACAATAGATGACAAAGCATCTACTTTTTCCTGGTTCAACATGATGTCTAATTTCACCATGTTAGATTCTCTAAAACCTATCAATTCATAATCAAGCGAAGCATATCCACGAGAAATGGTTTTTAGTTTGTCGAAGAAATCAAACACAATTTCAGCCAATGGCAATTCAAATATCAATTCTACCCTATCGGTTGTCAAATAACTTTGATTCACCATAATGCCTCTTTTTTCCATACAAAGAGAAATAATACCGCCGACATAATCAGCTTTAGTGATGATTTGTACTTTTACAAAAGGCTCTTCAATATAATCAATGACAGACAAGTCTGGCAATTCTGAAGGTGCATTCACACGCATCATTTCCCCGTTGGTTTTGTGGCAATGAAATTCAACAGAAGGAACCGTCGTGATAACGGTCATGTCAAATTCCCTTTCAAGACGCTCCTGAACAATTTCCATGTGCAGCATGCCCAAGAAACCACAACGGAAACCAAAGCCCAAAGCGGCAGAAGTTTCAGGTTCCCAAACCAGAGAAGCATCGTTCAATTGCAATTTTTCCATGGCCGTACGAAGGTTTTCAAACTCGGTCGTTTCCACAGGATAAATCCCCGCAAACACCATCGGTTTTACTTCTTCAAAGCCCATAATTATTTCCGTACAAGGACGTGCAAAATGGGTAATGGTATCCCCTACTTTTACCTCTCTTGCATCTTTAATTCCTGAAATCAAATACCCAACATCACCCGCTGAAACCACTTGACGAGGCTCTTGGCCCAACCTCATGATACCAATTTCGTCTGCAAAATAATCTTTTCCAGTAGCTACGAATTTGATTTTATCTCCTTTTCTGATTTCACCATTTTTCACCCTGAACATTACTTCAATTCCCCTGAATGAGTTATAGGAAGAATCAAAAATCAGGCATTGTAATGCTGCGGAAGCATCTCCAGTTGGAGCAGGTATTCTTTCCACAATTGCGGCCAATATTTCAGGAACACCTATTCCTTCTTTACCACTGGCGTGAATGATATCTTCTCTTTCACACATCAGCAAATCCTGCATCTGGTCTTTGATTTCTTCTGGCATCGCACCAGGCAAATCAACTTTATTCAATACAGGAATTACCGTTAAGCCATGATCCAATGCCAAATACAAATTGGAAATGGTTTGCGCCTGAATTCCTTGGGAAGCATCAACCAATAAAAGTACGCCTTCACAGGCGGCAATGGATCGAGATACTTCGTAAGAAAAATCAACGTGTCCGGGAGTATCAATTAAATTAAGGGTGTATTTTTCATCCTTATAGATATAGTCCATTTGAATGGCATGACTTTTTATGGTAATGCCTCGTTCACGCTCAAGATCCATGTTATCAAGCAATTGGGCTTGCATTTCACGACCGGTAACTGTTTTTGTAAACTCTAAAAGTCTGTCGGCCAAGGTGCTTTTACCATGATCAATATGGGCTATTATACAAAAGTTACGAATATGTTTCATCACTGTTTTTTAGTCTAACCACAAAATTAACAATTATCCCTTTATTATATACATTTTATGTTGTTATATTCATCCAATTATTAACATTGTGTCGTACAAAGCGTAAAATCAATTTATGCAATTCCTAGAAAAAATATATTTTTCCTTCCCAGTTCAGCTCATGATTACCCATTTCAAGAAGAATCAGATGATTCTTTTTATTTGGGTGTTTTTGTTTGGACTTATCAATCAACTCATTGGAAAATCAATGGGAATACAATACCTGTTTTTAGATGCCGAATATTTAGACGAAGTAAATTTCATCAGCTTTTTCATTGTAGGGGTTTCGCTTGGTGGATTTACCATGGCTTACCATATTACTTGTTTTATTCTTGACAGTTATAATTTCCCTTTTTTAGGTTCAGTAGACAAACCGATGGGAAAATATTTTCACAACAATGCAGTAATTCCAATGGTATTCATGATCAACTATTGCATCAATATCATTAGTTTTCAATTGAATAAAGGTTTACAAAACCATCTCGATATTTTTTATGATATCCTTGGCTTGTGCATTGGCTTTACCATTATCCACCTGGTGTTGTTCCAATATTTTAAATACACCAACAAAGATGTGTTTAAAGACTTTGCTTCTAACCTTGAAAACACGCTGAAACAAAGTAATTTCAACCGATTATCGATAGTAAATAAACATGGATTTTCTAAAAAGTTTTCTGCCCGGGTCGACAATTATTTCAAATTTCCATTCTGTAATTATAGTGTGAACCATGATGCGCCCATCAACAAAAAATTATTGTCCCAAATATTTGATCAAAATCACTTAAACGCCTCTTTTTTACAACTTTTTGCCATTGTGATTATCATTTCCATGGGCATTTTTAGTGATTGGAAAATTTTCCAATTGCCCGCTGCAGCAAGTGTGACTTTATTGGTCGCCATGTTTACCATGTTTATGGGCGCACTCACTTACTGGTTCAGAGACTGGTCTGTCACATTTATCATCGTATTGGTATTGTTTCTAAATTATTTTACCAAGCAGAATTTCATTTCTTCAACCTACGAAGCATTTGGTATCAACTACAATTCAAAGCTTGCAAAATATGATTTAAACACCTTAAACAAGTTGACTTCCAAGGCCAATTACCACAAGGATTCCTTGGAAACCATTGAAATACTCAACAACTGGAGGAACAAATTCCCAAAAGCCAAAAAGCCAAAAATGTTGTTTGTATGTACCAGTGGAGGTGGCCAAAGAGCAGCATCCTGGACAGTAAACACCTTGCAAACATTGGATAGTGCCACCAACAATCAGGTAACGGAACACACACAATTTATCAGTGGCGCTTCAGGAGGATTAATTGGAGCATCTTATTACAGAGAATTGTACCTGCAACAAAAACAAGGTAAAATTGAGAATGCACAAGACCGTAAATATTTCATCAACATCACCAAAGATGTACTTAATCCAGTAATTTTCAGCCTTGTAGTAAATGACATCTTCTTAAGGTACCAAACCTTCAATGATGGAAAATATGTACATCCCAAAGACCGTGGCTATGCTTTCGAAAAACACATGAATGAAAACCTGGGACACATGATGCAAAAAACAATTGCTGCTTATAAAGAGCCGGAACAAAAAGCACAAATTCCGATGATGATTATTTCGCCGATGATTACCAACGATGGCAGAAAACTCATCATTTCTCCCCAACACATGTCCTATATGTGTACCTCAACGCCTAAAATAAAAAAATCACTTTCACAAAGAATAAAAGGAATTGAGTTCAATAGGTTTTTCAAAGAACAAGATGCTGACAATTTGAACTTCATGAGCGCCTTGAGAATGAGCGCAACATTCCCGTACATTATGCCCAATGTACACCTGCCAAGTGAACCAGCGATGGAAATTATGGATGCTGGAATTGCCGATAATTTTGGAATTACGAATGCCGTTAAATTCATGTATGTATTCAAAGACTGGATCAGTCAAAACACTGAAGGTGTTGTATTTGTGTGTTTGAGAGATTCTGAAAAAGAACTTGAAATAGAAAAAACACCAGGGATGTCCATTATTGAAAAAGCATTCAATCCTATTGGCAATATATTCAGCAGTTGGGATTTTTTGCAAGACATCAACAATGACAATTTTATTGACTTTTCTCATAGTTGGTTCAAAGGAAATGTTGATGTGGTAGAATTTAAATATTTACCCGAAGCCAAGTTTAATGAAGCCGGTCAACATATTGAAAATGCGAGTTCCAAAGAAAGGGCTTCACTCAGCTGGCATTTGACAAACAAAGAAAAAGAAAGTATTAGAAATACCATTTACCAACGTGAAAACATAGACGCACTTAAAAAAATCAAAAAAATATTAGAATAATAGCAAATGTCCCCTTGCTATCTTGTAATTTAGCCCCTTGATGAAACGGTGTTTTTTTTTCTTACTGGTCTTTATTTATGCACAATATGCGGTAGCACAAAATGCTATGACTATTGAGGTTAAAGGCTCCATTATAGAATCAGTCAAAAAAAATGCTTTGCCATTTACCCACATCCTTATCAACGATGGGGCACACCATTTTTTAGCAGATATCGATGGAAACTTTCAGTTTACCATTGACCCAAGTACGGTAACTTCCATTACCTTCAAACAACCCATGTACAGAAGTTTTCAGGTAGTCAAACACCTTGATTCGCTGTTAGCAATTAACCCTTTTTTTGAAGTCATTTTACATCCCAAAGAACTTCACCTAGGCATAGATTCCACCACTACAGGTGCACAAAAAATCATTACCAAGGTCATTGAAAAAGCGAACGATCACAACCCTGAAATCAACAACAGCTATTCCTGTACAGGTTATAGCAAAATGGTACTGACCAGTAAAGAAAAAGATGCCACGCAAACCATCTTTGATTATTTATACAAATACCTTTTTAAGATCAAACAAAAAACAAGGATTGACGAACATCATATTTTTTTGCTAGAAACCATATCAGAAAAACAATTTATTGACAAATATCATCAAAAAGAATTGGTGACGTCCACAAAGATTTCAGGCATACAAGATCCTTCTTTATTATTGGCGGCAACAAACTCAGAAAACTTTACCATTTATGAAAAATTCATCAAAATTGCTGGTAGTCAATACATCAACCCAATGAACAAAAATACATTTAGAAGATATAATTTTGAAATCATAGACACCATTCCGGAAGCCCAAAGCAATGACACCCTATTATTAATAAAGTTTTCACAAAAAGGAACCAAAAATTTTAAAGGACTAAAAGGTTTTCTTTATGTCAGTAAGCAAGATTTTGCAGTTAAATATTTCACTGCATCGCCGATGCTTCACTCCTCTTTTGAAAAAAAAATTTACCAATCGTATGGAAAGTTAAGCAATGGAAAATGGTTTCCGTTACAAACCAATTCCTTCTTAAGTTTCGGAAAATTTGGAAGTTCTAAAGGCGAATTGTTTTTATGTTCCAAAAAAATCAATACAAATATCCTCATCAATAAAAACCTAGGAAAACAATATTTCAATGAATACATTTTTGAATACCATCCAGGGTACAACATTGACAACGAATCGTATTGGAAAGAAAACAGGATGGATTATTTATCTCAAAAAGACATCAATACCTACACATTATATGACTCCATAGGAAAACGTCAATACCTGGACAAATTCATTGACATTGGTCATAAATTATATTATGGCAAATTTCCTTTAAACAAAGTCAATATTGACCTCAACCGTATATTTTCATTCAACGATTACGAAAAATTCCGAACAGGATTTGGTTTTCATACCAACGAAAAAATGTTCAAAAGTTTTATTACAGGGGCCTACTTTGGCTATGGAACCCGCGATGAAAGATTCAAATATGGTGGCGATTTCAGTATTATTTTAAACAAAGAAAAAGACTTTATGGTAAACCTAAAATACAGTAAAGACCTCTCCGAATCCGGTGCTACCAACTGGGTATTTAACGAATACCTGTACTCTACCGAAAGACTTAGAAAATACCGGGTACTCATCAAAGACTGGGAAACAAGGACTGAAGCCAACTTTCAAGTGCATCCAGTAAAATATTTAAACATACAATATGGTTTTGCACAATCTCAAAAAACAAGTACCTATAATTATGCATTCGATGGTACCCATAAAAATACATTCAACTTTTTGGAAAACACCATAGGTTTAAGGTATGCTTATAGGGAACAATTTGTAAAAACGGAACTCAGTAAAGTTTCTAAAGGAAGCAATTACCCCATCATCTATTTTAATTTCACCAAATCATTTGCAACCTCAAACCAATTGGGAGAGTTTGAATACAACAAATATGACCTTAGGATAGACAAAATTTTCAATACACTCAATTTTGGACATTCTACCCTACAGTTAAAAATGGGTTATATAGACAACAGTAAAATTCCATACATGAACATTTACAACATGAGTGGTAGCAATAACAATGACGTTACTTTATTGGCGCACAACAGTTTTATGACCATGGGATACAATGAATTTGCGGCAAACCGCTTTGTCAACATTTTTTATACCCATAACTTTGGCAGGTTTTACGCAAGGGACCGGTTCTTCAATCCTGAAATTGAGTTTATTACGAACATGGGTTGGGGTGCATTAAAACACCAGGAAATCCATCAGGGAATAGCACTCAAAACTATGGAAAAAGGATTTTATGAAACAGGATTGAACATGAATAACATTTTAAATTTAAACCTTGTAGGCTTAAATATAGGTTTGGGGGTAGGCTTTTTTTACCGCATGGGACCTTATGCCTTTCACCAACAAAGTCAAAACCTGATCAGTAAGATTACAACTAATTTTTACTTCTAGCGAGCCGTTGATTTATTTAACTGCATTCAAAATTAAGTGTAGTAAATACGCTTTAATTTTACTGTCCTCTATATTCTCTTCTTTCTCGGCCAATGAAGGCAGATTTTCTTCAAAAAAGTACAAGTTCCTCGACATCAGCAACACCGTTGAACTTAAGTTTTTTTCAAATGCATATTGAGGATTTAATTCTAGAATAATCTTACTAATTCTTTTACTCAAATCTTTATACGGTTTAAAAAATTCAGATTCATTGTATCTTTTTACTTGGTGATTTAAATAAGATTTAGATGCTTCTTTGATTACCAACATTTGTAAAACTTTTTTATCTACATCAATTCCTCCGGCTGTATTTTCAATATTTCTCAATAACAACACATCTAATACAATCTCAATTTTTTTATAAGGATCAGTAATATTATTTGTTTTATATACAATCAAATACTCTAACCATTGCCAATACCAACTTAATACGTACAACAAAAACATCTGTTTATTTTCAAAATAGCGGTAAATACTGGCTTCTGTGGTTTTCATTTCTAATGCCAACTTCTTAAAAGTAAAATCTTCAATACCAATACTTTCAATCATCAATATCCCCTCTACAATAATCTTCCTCCCTAATTCAGAATTTTTTGGTTCTCTTAAGTACAATTTTTCATTGATTTTAATGTCTACTCCCCAATTCATAGTACAACTTAAATGTATAGCTAAAATTATTTAATTGTAAATGTAATAAAAATATTTAAAATAGTTTTATTATTAAATATAATAGCATTACTATTACATTGTTATTAAAAGCAAACAATATAAACACTATTACTATCATGAAAAAATTATTCAAAAAAGCTTATTAGTAGCCCTACTTTCTGTACCACTATTATCAAATGCGCAAAACAATAACAAGGTAGAAAGTGCTACTAGTTTTCCAAACACAAATGAAGTAATTAAACTTCTCAAAGAAGGAAACCAAAGATTTGTAAAGGGTAAAAGTATACGACCAAACCAAGATTTGGAAAGAATAAAAAAAGTAGCCGAAGGGCAAAACCCATTTGCAATTATTGTGGGCTGTTCAGATTCTAGGGTACCGAATGA
>CALPQG020000030.1 GCA_943325655.2 Bifidobacterium breve
ATTTAATATATGTGTTTGGTATTATTAATTTAAACAGTAAGATGACTATTTTCATTTATAAAAAACTCATTTGATTTTATAATATTTTAACGAAAATCCTAAACAGAAAACGCTAAATGGATAACTTAAAACCGAAAACTAATTTTAAATTTTTGATTCGATTTATTTATAAGTATTATTGCAATAGCATAATTCTAGATGAATATAAAAGAAATCCAAGCACCTGTAGCGCATGAAATGGAAGAGTTTGAACTCAGGTTTAAAGACTCCATGAAAAGCAATGTTTTTTTGCTAGATAAAATAATGAATTATATCGTAAAGCGTAAAGGGAAACAATTGCGTCCGATGTTTGTATTTCTATCCGCAAATCTTCAAGGAAAAACTACAGATGAAACTTATCGTGGAGCTGCACTTATTGAATTGCTTCACACAGCGACTTTGGTGCACGATGATGTGGTAGATGATTCTAATATGCGCAGGGGATTTTTCTCTTTGAATGCCCTTTGGAAAAACAAAATAGCGGTTTTGGTTGGAGATTATTTACTGTCAAGAGTTTTACTTTTATCCGTTGACAACAATGATTTTCATTTATTGAAAATTGTTTCTCAAGCAGTTAAAGAAATGAGCGAAGGTGAACTTTTGCAAATGGAAAAAGCCAGAAGCTTAGACATTACAGAAGAAGTTTACTTTGAAATCATCAAGAGAAAAACAGCCTCATTGATTGCTTCATGTTGCGCAGTGGGTGTTTCTTCTGCCCAAAACGATGCTGAAACAATAGAAAAAGCCAGACTTTTTGGTGAAAAAGTTGGTATGGCTTTTCAAATCAAAGACGACTTGTTTGACTATGGTACCGACGAAATTGGAAAACCTTTAGGAATAGATATCAAAGAAAAGAAAATGACTTTACCATTGATTTATGCCTTAAACAAAGCCGACTGGTGGACGAAAAGAAGCATTATCAGAAAGGTAAAATACGAAAGTGAAAATCCAAAAAAAGTAACAGAAGTCATTGAATTCGTAAAAAAATCGGGAGGCTTGGAATATGCTACAAATGTCATGAAAAAATTCCAAAAAGAAGCAATGGATTTACTCCATGAATACCCAGAATCAAACTACAGAAATGCCATGCAAGGTTTGGTTGAGTATACCATTGAAAGGAAAAAATAGTTTTTCAGCCCCCTGTTTTTCTATAGTTATACAAGCTATTCAATGATTAAATTTTAATTATTTTTGAACAACACTACCTAACTTACACGACATAAACCCTTATTATATTTCAAGTTTAATTCTATATTTACGAAACAAAATATATAAAACTATCCCTATTAATTTAATAGAGTTTATATATATTTGCAATTCACTTAGTGTAATTATATGCCTCCAATAGAAAAAATTGAAGAATTAGAAAATTCACCTGCAACTGAAATTATACAAGAACAGTTAATAGATGAAATCAATGAAGAAAACCATAAAAGTCCGGTATTAAGATACATCATTATTGGCTTGGGCGTTTTTTTAATATTTTCTTTTGGGCTGTCCTATTATATCTCCATAAATAATGCATTGGCTTATGATAGAGGATTGACAATTTTCCAGTCTATATTTAATAAAAACCTCTTGGTATACTTGTTTATAGGTTTTGCAGCTCAAATGGTGGATGGTGCTTTAGGTATGGCGTATGGAGCTACTAGCACTTCCTTATTAAGTAGTGTAGGCGTTTCACAATTGTCTGCAAGTGCAGCTGTTCATATATCCGAAGTATTCACCACCGGAGCTTCTGGATTATCACATTTACACTTTAAAAATGTAAATAAAAAACTCTTTAAAAGCTTGATGATTCCTGGAGTAATCGGTTCGCTTGTGGGTGCCTATTTATTATCTAATGTGCTTAAAGAGGTATACATCAAGCCATTTGTTTCCATATACATTTTGATACTGGGTATTTTTGTGCTTTCAAAAGCATTTAAAACCCAAAGAAAAAGTAAAACAAAAAACCTGGCTCCATTAGCAACATTTGGTGGATTTATGGACGCCATTGGAGGTGGGGGCTGGGGGCCAATTGTAACCTCTACCCTACTAAGCAGAGGAAGATCAATAAGTTATACCGTTGGATCTGTTAATTTAGCTGAATTTTTTGTAGCATTTGCAAGTGGTGGTGTATTCGCGATATTTCAAGGTGTCGACTCCTGGCAGGTTATTGTTGGGTTGGTTATAGGAGGTGTATTTGCAGCTCCATTTGCAGCGATACTGGTAAATAAAATCAAAAGAAAACCAATACTCATACTGGTAGGTTGTTTGATTATTGTATTAAGTGTTATCAATTTTAACAAATCAGCAAGAAAGCTGTACAATGAGTTGAATAAAATTGAAATAAAAAAATAGGAGTATGAAAATTGAAAACATAACCACCATTCAAAATACTGCACCTAATGCATGGGCAGATTTCAATAAATTTTGTACTGAAAAATACACTTCTTTTTTTACTACAAATCACCCATTGAAGATTGAATCAATTCCCTTTTCCATGCTTTTAGGAGTCTTTCAGGAATATTTTATTGCCAATGCTGGTGCAGAATTAGACCTTGGTAACCTTTCATTCGAACAATTAGAAAACGATGTAGTTGAGGCATTCCTTGCCCAAGAAACCATCATGAAACATTATTCATAATACATTAAAACTTTATCCAAAACAAAAAGTCACCTTCATCAAACAATCACAAGAAATATTCTACTTTTACGCTTATAAAATTGAATTCAAAGTAAAACAAAATTAGCCATGACCACTGTAAATTTCAAAGGAAACCCTGTCGCAATCAAGGGCGCCTTACCATCAATTGGAAACCAAGCACCTGATTTCACTTTTGTAAAATCTGATTTATCCGAAGGAAAACTGAGTGACTACAAAGATATGATCAAAGTAATCATTGCTGTTCCAAGTCTGGATACAGGGGTTTGCAATACTGAAACCAGAAGGTTCAATGAATTATTAGACAACAAAGAAGGCGTCATTGGAATTGTAATCTCTAAAGATTTGCCTTTTGCTATGAAAAGATTTTGCGAAACTGAAGGTGTAAAAAATATTGTAACAGCATCGGATTTCAGGTATGATGATTTCAGCAAACAATACAATACAGAAATGACTGAAGGCCTATTAAAAGGTTTATCAAGTCGTGCAGTATTTGTAATTGACAAAAACAACAGCATCAATTTCGTTGAACTTGTAGCTGAAGTAACTACAGAACCAGCATACGAAAAAGTACTTTCAGCTGTTGACAATTTAGTAGCCAAAAATGCACTTGCATAAATCTATTCGTTTAAGATTGATTTAAAGACAAAAAATAACCCCGATAAAACACTGTTTTATCGGGGTTATTTTTTGTCAACAGCTTATAAAATTTGAATTTATAAACCTGTTCATTGATATCAATTACACTGTTTGTGTTTGGTATGACTTAAACAGAATATTCAGTTCATAGAAGAATTTATCAGGTACATCAAAATACACCAATTTAATCGGCGAATCTTTTCTGCTGATAAATGTATTTAATATACCTTTAAATTGGTCAAATATAGGCATACTTTCATGCCTCATCATGCAAAACTGGGTTATCCTTAAACTTGCTACGTTTAATTTTTTGCAAATATCAATCACATCATTGGTCAATTGAGCGGCCTCTTTTTGACCAAAAAACGAAAATCTTTCTACGAAAGGACTCAATAACAAGTGGTAGTTATTGGTAGACAATACTCCAGTAGTATGGTTTTTGTTGGCTTCATCACAAGCTTGTTTTACCATCTCAGGTTGTAGTGAATACAATTGATTTACAATTGAAAACTGAACAGGTCTTGCAGCACAACTAATTGCTTCAAAAGAATATTCTTCGTCATCATGTACTTTGTGAATAATAGCTTTTGACTCATCAAATTCAATTTTGCTTGAATCAATTACCAATTCCAAATCTGCAATTTTATATTTAGCTTTCATTTCTCAGGTTTTATATTCCAAAACTAACAAAATATTTAATATTTCAAAAGTATTTGTTTAGACTTACGTAATAAAGTATTAAAAAGATACCTCCAAAAATACATTCAAGAATAAGTTTACTTGATCAAAGTAACAATGGTTTTCTTTTTTAGGGTATTACCCAACGTATCACTTGCCTCAACATCAATTACATAATCACCTGAAATGGCATTATTCCCACTCCAACCAACTAAAAAATCATCACTAAAAAAAATCAATTGATCCAAACGATTATATACATACATTTTAAAATTTGAAACAAATCTTCCTTTGGGTAAATAAACGTCATTAATACCGTCGCCATTTGGAGTAAAAGCCGTTGGGAAAAATAATTTTATAGCTTGTTTACGGTCTACGAGATTGGAATAGGTTACAAACAAATCATTGTTTCCTTCAGCCATAATCCGATACCTGATCAAAGAGGAAACCGTATCTTCTTTATTGTCTTCAAAATCTGTCAATGAATTTAAAGCCTGAGTCCTATAAACCAAACCTTTGTCATCAATCCATTGTAAAGTAAATTCTTTGAGCAAATTACCTTCCCAACCCACATAATTACTCCATTGAAGTTTAATGGAAGAAGCACTCACATCAGATGATAACAATTGAATTGGGCACGTTTCCAAGCTTAACGGTGAAACGTTATCGCAGGAATCAGTAACACTTATTTTATAACAATATTTTGTAGTACCAGGATTGGTCAGTATATCCATAAAAGGAAATGAAACAGTAGTAACAAATGGATTAAAGATACCATTATTTTCCGATTTATAGACATCAAATTTTTTAATGGTATGGGTGGTCGGTTTGGAGCAAATTAATTGTACCTGCTCATTCAATATCGAGCTATTTACCCCTTTAGGAACTGGTGGAATCGCAGTAGAAATCGTTCTTACACAATTTTGATCTGTCAACATAAAAGTACCCGACAACAATAGTGTTTTGACTTTATAGCAATATTGTACGGCACATTTCACGTCGGTATCGGTGTATGCTGGAAAATCTTTTTGCAGGAATGTTTTAAACAAAATATCATTGCGGTACAATTCATATCCAGCAACCAGATTTGCAACGGGATAAGTTAAAGGTCCGACAACATTTTGATTTTGCTGCAATGAAACGGATATTGGAATTACAGTATAAACATCAGTATTTAAACTTGTTGACGTACAAACATCAATCACCTTTATTTGAATGTTATAAATAGAATCGATGGTATTTAATTTTTTAAAGACATAAGTTTGATTGCCACTCAACATACTCAATGTATCATAAGACTTACCATTTACAACAAGCTCATAACTCAAAAATTTTTGGGCTAAAAATTTCATTTCAATTTGACCATCAGTCTTTGACGTACTGGTAATTTTAAATGATTCAATGGTTGGCAAAATCAAGGATATGAACAAACCATCGTAATGTATTGTGGTAGAAGCACCACAATTTACAGGAAGTATAACACCCGTAATCTGAATATCTTTCGCCAATGAGTCTGAAAAAATATGCTCTACAAATCCGATTTTGTGAATGGTATCTCTGCCTCCATCCCCATAATCAATATAATATTTGGTATAATGCTGACTCGTTGTATCAGTTACCTCCAACCTTAATTTATTATTGGGGCAAGGTGTAAAATTAACCTTAGGAGGGTGGGCGTCATACACGGTAACTTTTATTGGGTCAGATACATTATAATATAAGGTATCGTTTGGATCAAATACTTCTTTAACAATCAGTTGTTTGACGAAATAAACTCCTGATTTGGTAAATGTAAATACAGAATCAAACCTAACGCCAACACCAAAATTATAATAAATAAATAATTTAGCCTGGGCACAATTTTTTGCCTTAACAGTAAGCGGTGTACAACCAACGGTGTAATCAACATTAAAGCATGGCGTTTGAGCCGAAGCAATTATCGGAATCAAAAAAATGATAAATGGTATGAGGATATTTTTTATCAATGAATAAATTTATTTTAAAAAATCAATTACTTGGTCAATGGTCATTTTTTGTTGTTCTCCAGTTGTCATATTTTTCAAGGTCAATAATTGAGTTGATACTTCCTCTGAGCCAATTAAAACCACAAAAGGGATATTTTTACTATCCGCATAACTCATTTGTTTTTTAATTTTTGAACTTTCAGGATACAATTCTGAATTGATACCTGCTTGTCGTAATTGTTGTAATAACTTCAATGCAAATTTCGCTGCATCTTCATCAAAAGTCGCAATCAATACTTTAGTAGTGGTTTGTTGGTCTGTTGGAAACAATTGCAATTCCTCCATGACATCATATATACGATCAACTCCGAAAGAAAAACCTACGCCTGATACATCAGGCAAGCCAAACATACCGGTTAAGTTATCATAGCGTCCGCCTCCACTGATACTTCCCATTTGCACATTATTGACCTTAACTTCAAAGATACAACCCGTATAATAAGACAATCCACGCGCTAAGGCCACATCAAATTCAAGTGTAGCATGTTGGATTTCAAATGATTTCAAATAATCAAATACTTTACTCAATTCTTCAAGACCAGCCTGACCTATGGCTGTATTTTTCAAGATCAATTTCAAGCGGTTAATTTTCTCCCAGATATCACCATCTAAAGCAATAATAGGCATCAATTCGGCAATGGCACAATCTGAAATTCCTTTTTCTTTCAGTTCTTTGACCACTCCGTCCTCTCCTATCTTATCTAGCTTGTCAATTGCCACACAAATAATTGCTTCTTTACCATGTTCTCCAATTGCTTCTGCAATGCCACTCAACACTTTTCGATTGTTGATTTTAATGGTGAAATCATTGATTTTTAAATTGCTCAACACTTCATCAATCATCAATACAATTTCTGCTTCACACAACAAAGAGTTTGTTCCAACCACATCAGCGTCACATTGATAAAACTCTCTATATCTCCCCTTTTGTGGCCTGTCGGCGCGCCAAACGGGTTGTATCTGGTAACGCTTAAATGGAAAAGTTATTTCATTTCTATTCATTACCACAAATCGGGCAAAGGGAACAGTGAGGTCATAACGCAAACCTTTTTCAGCAATTTTAGGCGTAAGTTTTTTGTAGCCTGCGTCTACATTTTCAGCGGTTACACCTGATAAAAAATCACCAGAGTTCAACACTTTAAAAATTAGCTGATCGCCTTCATCGCCATATTTACCTGTTAGCACAGACAAGTTTTCCATGGTGGGTGTTTCGATGGGTAAAAATCCAAACTTTTGAAAAACGGTTTTAATGGTTTGAAAAATAAAATTTCGTTTCACCATTTTATCTGGACCGAAGTCACGAACACCTTTAGGAATTGACGGTTTTGACACGCTACTATTTAATTTAAATTGATAATCTTTTTGAATGTATATTTTATCAAAGTTTTAATGCCACTTTTGAATAAAATCTTATCTCATTTGCAAAAATACTATAAAATATTTCCCAAAACGTTTTCATTGCAAAAAAATATCATTAGTTTTGCAGTTCAGTTATAGAGAAGACATCACTAAAATATAGACTATACAACAATGGGAGTTACACAGGTTAAGAGAAAATTGAGAAAATTAAGAAAGAAATCTGACTTAAGAAGACAAAAAATCAAATTATTGACTGCTACACCAGTAATCAGAAAAGTTGATGTGGAAGAATTGAAAAAACAATTTACAGCTGTTGCTTAGTTATCAAACAATATTTTAAATCGAGTAGGTAGGAGGATTACTCCTCCGCCCTCTCACACCACCGTGAATGCGCTCGCACACGGCAATATTATTAGGTTATTTATTTTTTCATAATGCCATGCAAGCTTGTATAAACCTTGTGATACAAACCATTAGTTATTCATCGCTGCACTTGTGAACAACCAAATTTCCTCCAGTGTACTTTCCCTGATAAAGCGAATACCCAAAATTCCAGGTTACTACGAGCAATTTCTTTTTAAATATTAGAGCATTATAACCTTATTCACGACTCACACGATAAACTTGGGGAGAAGGATGTGAATAATAATTTGTTTATAAGCACATATTGTTTCTGAATCTAGGTTTATGTTTTGTTTAAAATATTGTTATAGTTTGCAATTCAGCTAATAAATAAAAACAAATCACATATTTTGTTTCTTTAATAACAATCAACTTTACCCCTTAGTATTTATTCAAAAAATGCACATGTAATTGACTGTAATAATATCCCTTTTATTGTAATGTAAAATAAATTGGTGTGTATTTCCTAAGTCTTGCTAGGTCTATGCGTATTTTTAAAAAGAGTTTAGATTTGTCTTAATTTAGGCTGTTTTCATTATCTTTGTTTTAAAAAATCACCAATATGAGACCAATAGGAGTTGGCACAGCAGATTTTAAATTAATAAAAAGTCAAAACAATTTTTTAATTGATAAATCAATGCTTATCGATGATATATTAAATTCCGTAGTCGAAGTTTTTCTTTTTCCTCGACCACGAAGGTTTGGTAAATCTCTTAATATTAGTTTGTTAAAGTATTTTTTTGAGAAGACTGAAAAATCAAACCTAACCCTTTTTACTGATTTGCAAGTTGCTCAACATCCTCATTTGATGGCACATCAAGGTCAATACCCAGTTATTGATTTGTCGTTTAAGGATGTTAAACATGTGGCAAATTGGGAGGAAATGTCTGCCAAGTTTCAAAATAGCATTGCAGAAGAATATATTCGTCACAAATATATTTTAGAAACCTTAAATGAATTTGATAAAAAATATTTCGATAAAATTGTCAATAGAAAATCATCCGTTTCGGAATTTAAAGATTCAATTTATAACCTTTCGAAATTCTTGTTCGAATACCACCAACAAAAAGTAGTTTTACTGATAGACGAATACGACACCCCGCTCAATGATGCCTATCTTTCAGGATTACTTACAGAAGCAAGAACTTACATATCAACCCTATATGGAACAGCATTAAAAGGAAATAACTATTTATTTAAAGCTGTACTGACGGGTATTTACAGAATTAGCAAAGAGTCTATTTTTTCAGGATTAAATAACCTCAAAGTATGCTCTATTTTGGATAATTTGGGGATTACTCAATTTGGTTTTACTGAAGCCGAAATGGAATCCATTTTTACGGAATATCAATTTACCGATGCTCAAAAAAACGAATGTACCTCTTGGTACAACGGCTATATTTGGGGTAAAAACCAAACCGTTATCTACAATCCTTGGTCAATAGTTAATTATCTTTCAGGAGATTTTAACCTAAAAGCACATTGGGTAAATACCAGTGCAAACGACTTAATCAAAGAAATGATTAATAATTGTTCCATTGAAAGCAAAAAAGATTTTGAGGTTTTGTTGCAAGGTGGTAGTGTGTCTAAACCCATTATTGAAGATGTGGTTTTTGACCATTTAATTGACAATGAAGATGTTTTGTGGAGTTTTTTCTTTTTTTCTGGATATTTAAAAATTATCAAACAATACCAAATTGATGACAAACCTTACGGCGATTTTCAAATTGTAAATCGTGAATTAAAAAGTATTTTCAAGGATTCGGTTGACTATTGGTTTAATAAATCGCAGACAAAAGGCAAATTTGATGTTGTTTTAGATAACCTTGTTAAAAATAACCTTGAGGATTTTGCAGAATATTTTACCGAGTTTATCACCAAAGTTACCAGTTATTACGACTTTGCCGACAAAGAACCTGAACGAGTTTACCATGCCTTAGTGCTTGGTATGATGGTAAATCTACAATCGAAATACCGCATTACCTCTAACAGAGAAAGTGGGTTTGGTAGGTACGACATTATGTTACATCCATTGCAGGAAAATCTACCCGCATATATTTTTGAATTTAAAAAACACCATCAAATTAAAGAACAAAATATTGATGAAACGCTCCAAAATGCAATGTCGCAAATAAAAACACGCAATTATGCAGCAACTCTACAGCAAGAAGGGTTTCAAAATATTGAACTCATTGCCATTGCATTTAAAGGTAAAGAAGTAAAATTGTGTTGGGAAAAGGTGGTTTAGTTTTAGGTACAAGATATTTAGAAAATAATCGAGTAGATAGGAGAATCACTCCTCCGCCCTCTCACACCACCGTGAATGCGCTCGCACACGGCGGTTTCTTTTATTACTTTATATTTTCAATCCTGTTTTTTATTGGCTTGGCTGTTTTTAAATAGTCATACAAAGCCCCTAAATCCTGTTCTGTCATGGAAGCATACATCATCCAGGGCATTACCGTATTAAAATCTTTGTCTGAAACCATGTGAGGCTTATACCCTTCTGCTACGTAAGCCTTAAATTCATTAACAAAAGCTTTCTTTGACCAGAGACCAATTCCGGTTTCTTCATCCGGAGTAATATTGGCTGACAAAACTTTATTTCCATTCGGAAGAATAAATTCATACCCTCCGGCCAATTCCATTCCTTTGATTGCTTTTCCATTTTCTTGTTTGGTATGACAATCACCACAACTGGCAGCAGTAAATATATATTGGCCATATAAAACAGCATTCGTGGTGTCAGGCATTGGTTTTAGAGTTGCCTTTTGAGGAATGGTATTCAATATGAAATTCATTGGAAAATCAGAACTTGGAGCAGGAACATTATTGACAATAGTTGGTAATGTTCTTATATAGGCTATTACTGAATAAATGTCTTCCTGGTCTAATTTCCCATAATTGGGATGAGGCATCACAGGAAACAATGCCCGTCCATCTTTGCTTACACCTGCAGTAATGGCCCTGAAAATTTCACCATCAGTCCATTTTCCTAGGTTATGAGGCGTAATATTTGAAGCATAATATGCTCCGGGAAAACCCGCCTTTTGGTCAAAAGCTGCTCCTCCTTTTCCTAGAGTACCTTCTAATAGTGGTGCTGAAAACTTAGACCAATCTCTTGTCGAATGACAATCTATACAAAGCATCACACTATTGGCGAGGTACTTCCCCCGTTCAATTCTTTCAGGTGTTGCCTGAACTTTAATAATTGGAGCTTCACCAACATTGGGAAGCGCAATTTTCACATAGGACAATAAAAATGCAAAAGCAACAAATACGGCAAAAACAACTGTGAGAATTACTTTTTTCATCGGTGATTGAAGTGGGGTTAAACTTTTACGCTAATTTTACTGATAAATACTACTACAATTTTACAAAATTAATTGGACTATATATTTATAAAAAACAAATAAATGATAGCTGCACAGATTTTATTATTTGCAATTGGCCTTAATTTCTTTTTACAGCTACAATCAATTCTTTATTTCCCTGACTATAGTCATAAAAACCTTTACCCGATTTCACTCCTTTATCTCCTGCCTGAACCATATTGACCAACAACGGACAAGGTGCGTATTTTGGATTTCCGAATCCTTCATGAAGTACTTTTAATATAGACAAACACACATCCAGTCCTATAAAATCAGCCAATTGCAATGGCCCCATAGGATGTGCCATACCCAATTTCATGATGCCATCAATTTCTTCCACCCCTGCTACTCCTTCAAATAACGTGTAAATCGCTTCATTGATCATGGGCATCAAAATTCTATTGGCTACAAAACCCGGATAATCATTTGATTTTAAAGCAACTTTATGAATTTCACTGATAACTGCTACAATTTTAGCTAAAGTTGCTTGGGAAGTTGCATACCCAGAAATCACTTCAACCAAAGTCATTACAGGTACAGGATTCATAAAATGCATTCCGATAAACTTATCGGCCCTATTGGTTGTAGCAGCGAGTTTTGTAATCGAGATAGAAGAAGTATTAGAAGCTATAATACAAGCTACAGGAGCACGCTGATCAATGGTTTGTAAAACAGAAATTTTAACCGATGGATTTTCAGTTACGGCTTCAATGACTAAATCCGCATTTTTAACGCCCTCAGCAATGTCTGTAAATGTTGTAATCGCAGCTAAAATAACTTGTTTTTGCTCGGGGGTGACCTCTCCTTTTTTTACCTGACGGTCAATATTTTTAGCAATTTTAACCATCCCATCTTCCAATGCCGCAATTGAAATATCTACAAAAAAAACCTTAAATCCATGTTGTGCAAATACATGAGCAATTCCGTTTCCCATTGTTCCAGCACCGATTACTGCTATATTATTCATCATTTTAAAATTTAACGTTTTTCATGAAATTCATTCCTGTCACGATGCGTTGTTGTTTTTTCCTGACAAAAGCAGATGGTTTAGTAACCGACCATTTTCTTGGACTTGGTAATACGGAAGTTATTGCGGCACATTCATATTTTGTGAGTTTTTTTGCAGGTTTGTCAAAATATTTTCTTGCGGCAGCTTCGGTTCCATAAATACCATTGCCCATTTCAATCACATTCAAATACATTTCAATGATGCGTTTTTTACCCCAAAGCGTTTCAATCAACACCGTAAAATACACTTCTAGTC
>CALPQG020000031.1 GCA_943325655.2 Bifidobacterium breve
TCTCTTATATCTTTACCAAAGGAGATAAAATTGGTATTGTAGGTAAAAATGGGGTTGGTAAATCATCTTTCTTAAGTGTGCTTACGGGAGCGCAGGAACCTGACGGTGGAATGATTGACCGAGGTACCAATACTGTTTTCGGGTATTTCAAACAAGAAGATTTTTCTTTCAATGAAGACGATCGTGTAATTGATGTCGTGAAAGAAATTGCTGAATTTATTGAATTACCTGATGGAAGTGTGATTTCGGCCTCTATCTTTTTAACCAAATTTTTGTTTCCTCCTGCCATGCAATATGGTAGGGTGGGTAAATTGAGTGGGGGAGAACGTAAACGTTTGCAATTACTTAAAGTGTTGATTACCAATCCAAACTTCTTGATTTTGGATGAACCTACCAATGATTTGGACATCATGACTTTGAACGTTTTGGAAGATTTCTTACAAAATTTCAAAGGGAGTTTGATCATCGTTTCGCATGATAGGTATTTTATGGATAACCTGGTGGAACACTTATTTATCTTTGAAGGCGATGGTGTAATCAATGATTTTCCTGGAAATTATACCGATTACAGAGACATGTTGGATGAATTGGAAGCGGAAAAACAAGCCAATCTGAAAAGTGGTAAAAAAGACGAACCTAAATTTTCTTCTTCAACTACTGAAAATAAAAAAGCAACTTTTGCCGAACAAAAAGAATATACCAATTTAGAAATCGAAATCGACAAACACGAAAAAGAAAAGATCGATTTGGTTAATAAATTAAACAGTTCGGGTGGGAAAGGCTTCGAAGAAATCAA
Organism: Bifidobacterium breve; assembly: GCA_943325655.2. Classification (GTDB taxonomy): domain Bacteria; phylum Bacteroidota; class Bacteroidia; order Cytophagales; family UBA9547; genus CALPQG02. The sequence goes on from CALPQG020000031.1 coordinate 797, forward strand.
TGATATTTCTAAAAAAATAGCATTGATCACCAACCAAATTGACACCAAAACTTTACGTTGGTTGGAGTTGGCTGAAAAGATGTAAGTTGTTTGCTTTAAATGATTCTTGAAAATTAATGTATCAAGTCCTGACAAATTTATCATAAGTTGTCAGGACTATTTTTTTTGTGATAAATGTTATGAATCCCCAAAAATCAAATGCTCCGTTCCTCCATTATTTACCTAAAAAAACTATCTTTGTAGATTAAGAAATAAGGTAACTTTTCTGGAAAGTAGGATTTTAATTGATTCTGCGAAAACAAAAAGGATTACTTGTTTGTTATCAGCTTATTATACAACTATTCAACACCCAAAACTCATACCTACCTATGATTTTTTTTGCCAAAAGTAACAGCGGAATTCTCTATGCCATAGAAGCTAAAAATGCTATCGATCAACTGACCAAAGAAAAATTAGCGTGGTTGCTTGATGGAACTGTTTTAGAAGCTTCCTCTTTGAAAGGATATTTTGTTGGACCTAGAAAAGAAATGGTAACGCCTTGGAGTACCAATGCGGTAGAAATTACCCAAAATATGGGCATAGCAGGTTTAGTGAGAATTGAAGAATTTTCGGAAGTGAATGCTGAAAATGCGCCTTTTGATGCTATGTTGCAGCGTTTATTTATAGGTTTAGACCAGGATTTATTTACCATTTCTGCGGTTCCTGAACCTGTTATTTATGTGAAGGATATTGCTGCTTACAACAAAGCGGAAGGTTTGGCTTTGAACGATGAAGAGGTAAAATACTTGGATTCAGTGGTTGCCAGAATTGGCCGTAGCTTGACAGATAGTGAGGTTTTTGGCTTTTCACAGGTGAATTCTGAACATTGCCGTCACAAAATTTTTAATGGTCAATTTATCATTGACGGCGTGGAAAAAGAATCGACCTTATTTAAATTAATTAGAAAAACAGCGGAAACAAATCCCAATACCATCGTTTCTGCTTATAAAGACAATGTCGCTTTTGTAACAGGTCCTAAAGCCGAACAATTTGCTCCTGCAAGTTCGGACAAACCTGATTATTTTGGCGTCAAAAATTTTGAATCCGTACTTTCTTTAAAAGCAGAAACCCATAATTTCCCTACCACCGTAGAGCCTTTCAATGGGGCAGCCACAGGTGCTGGAGGTGAAATTAGAGACCGTTTGGCTGGCGGTAAAGGTTCTTTGCCCATGGCAGGAACGGCGGTGTACATGACTTCTTATTCTCGTTTAGAAAAAGATAGAACTTGGGAACAAGCCACCACCGAACGTCCTTGGTTGTACCAAACGCCTATGGATATTTTGATCAAAGCGTCTAATGGTGCTTCTGATTTTGGTAACAAATTCGGGCAGCCTTTGATCTGTGGTTCGGTACTTACTTTTGAACATTTTGAACAAGCCAAAAAATATGGTTTCGATAAAGTAATCATGTTGGCTGGTGGTGTTGGTTTTGGTAAATTGAAAGATGCTCAAAAAGAGGAGCCAAAAGTAGGAGAGAAGATCGTCGTGATGGGCGGTGACAATTACCGCATTGGTATGGGTGGATCTGCGGTTTCTTCGGTGGCTACAGGTGAATTTTCAAATGCTATAGAATTAAATGCGGTACAACGTTCCAATCCTGAAATGCAAAAACGTGTGGCCAACGCCATTCGTGCGATGGTGGAATTAGACCACAACCCAATCGTTTCTATACATGACCACGGCGCTGGTGGACATTTAAATTGTTTGTCTGAATTGGTAGAGGCTACCGGTGGAAACATTGATTTAAATGCACTTCCTGTTGGAGATCCAACCTTGTCTGCCAAAGAAATTGTAGGCAATGAATCTCAGGAAAGAATGGGATTGTTGATTGGTAAAAATGATACCGAATATATCAGCAAAGTTTCAGCACGTGAAAGGGCTCCTTTCTATATTGTTGGGGAAACTACCGGTGACATGCATTTCCGTTTTGAAGATAAAAAATCAGGCCAAAACCCAATTGATATCAGGTTAGAAGACATGTTTGGTAAACCTCCTCGTACGGTAATGACCGACGTGACGGTACCAAATGTATTTGATGAATTGGCTTATAATAAATCAGCGATTGAAAACTATTTAAAATCAGTTTTACAATTAGAAGCGGTGTCTTCTAAAGATTGGTTGACCAATAAAGTCGATCGTTCGGTGACTGGTAAAGTGGCCAAACAACAAACTTGTGGCGAGTTGCAAATTCCACTCAATAACCTTGGCGTAATGGCTTTGGATTATAGAGGCAAAAAAGGGATTGCGACTTCCATCGGACATGCGCCGGTGGCTGCTTTGGTGGATGAAAGGGCTGGTTCAGTGATGGCGATTGCGGAAGCATTGACCAATATTGTTTGGGCGCCGATTGAAGGTGGCTTACAAGGAATTGCCTTGAGTGCCAATTGGATGTGGCCTTGTAAAAACAAAGGAGAAGATGCTCGTTTGTACAATGCCGTAGAGGCCGTGAGTGATTTTGCCATTGCATTGGGAATCAATATTCCAACGGGAAAAGATTCTTTGTCGATGACGCAAAAATACGGCAAAGAGGATGTGGTCTATGCGCCAGGAACGGTAATCATTTCTGCGATTGGAGAAGTGACAGATATCAGGAAAGTAATCAGTCCGGTATTGAACAAGCAAGATGGTACCACCTTATTGTACATCGATTTTTCTTCTGATGCCTTAAAATTAGGCGGAAGTACTTTAGGTCAGGTAGTCAATAAATTGGGTACCGACGCACCTACGGTGACTGATGCGGCTTACTTTAAAAATGCTTTTGCGGCCGTTCAAACTTTGATTGCAAAAGGCCTGGTATTGGCTGGGCATGATGTTTCTTCGGGCGGTTTGGTTACTACTTTGTTGGAGATGACTTTCCCAAATATTGCAGGTGGTTTAGAAATTGATTTGGCTGGCTTTACTGAAAAAGATACCGTTAAAGTATTGTTTGCAGAGAATTCAGCCATTGTCATTCAAATTAACAATGAAGCTGCTGTAAATGAAATATTGAAAAATGCTGGTGTAAAAGCCATTAAAATAGGTACCACCAACGATGATAAATTGGTAAATATCAAACATGAAGATGTTAAGCTTTCTTTAGATATTACTGAGCTTCGTCAGGTTTGGACCAAGACTTCTTATTTACTCGATAAAAAACAAACACTTCCAGCACAGGCGGAAAGCAGGTTCAGTAATTTGGCCAAACAACCTATTGTATACCAATTCAAGCCTGGTTTTTCTGGAAAATTGTCTGAATTTAACTTGAGTTTCGACAGAAAGCCTTCTGGAATTAAAGCAGCAATTATCCGTGAAAAAGGCTCTAACGGTGATCGTGAGATGGCTTATAGCATGTACCTAGCAGGTTTTGATGTGAAAGATGTGCACATGACCGATTTGATTTCCGGAAGAGAAACCTTGGAAGATGTAAATTATGTGGTGTTTGTTGGTGGGTTCTCCAATTCAGATGTTTTGGGTTCGGCCAAAGGTTGGGCGGGTGCTTTTTTATACAATGAAAAAGCCATGAACGCCTTGAAAAACTTTTTCAAACGCGACGATACCTTGAGTTTAGGGGTTTGTAATGGTTGTCAATTGATGGTTGAATTAGGATTAATTTATCCAGAACATGACATTCAACCTAAAATGTTACACAACGATTCGCATAAGTTTGAATCAAGCTTTGTGACTTTGGATGTAATGGATAACAAATCTGTGATGCTTCAAAACATGAATGGTTCAAGACTTGGCCTTTGGGTAGCACATGGAGAAGGTAAATTCCAATTGCCAAAAGCTGAAGAAGAATATGCGATTCCATTGAAATACAGCTATACCACTTATCCTGGAAATCCTAATGGTTCCGCTTATGATGCCGCAGGTATTGTGAGTAAAGATGGTCGTCACCTGGCGATGATGCCACATTTAGAAAGGGCTATATTCCCTTGGCAGTGTGCATATTATCCTGAACAAAGCATCAATGATGAAGTTACTCCTTGGATCCAGGCTTTTGTAAACGCAAGGAAATGGGTAGAAGAAAAAATGAAATAATTTATGTTAAATCAGTCCTCGGTTTACAGTGTTGTAGGCGGAGGATTTTTTTATGATCTTGAATGTATTTGAAAAGGTTTTTAGTAGTGACAGGAATAATTTCCGTTTATTCTTATATATAATTCAAGTGCATTTCTTTTGAATAGTATTTAATTTCTCCGCTGAAAGATGGTCTATAAACCTGGCATTGACAATGGTACGATTTCGAACAAGTCCTTCAACATCACGATAGCTTTCCACCAAACGGCAATGGGTTTCGTAGGCTTTTTATCATGATTATATTTGTCGTTACTCTTGAAAAACATCTCCCAAAGAGCTATAAATAAGTTCGTTAAAGCAAAATTTTCACAGGACTACAAAATCAGTTTCAAAAAATAATGACCCTAAAAATGAAGGGGTTACGTTTTCAAGGCAAATAATTCAATATTTGCTCTTTAAAAGTTTATCTGAAAAAAGAGGCTTGCTGCAAGTTGGGTTAAGATAATTTATAGCCAATTGATTGCATAAATACTTCATTTTAAGTACGTTTACAGAGGTCATCAGTGATGCCAAAAGTGCATAAATATGCTAAAATAGTACGGTTACCTATTCGGTTACCTCTAACTTATATTAAGCATCAAATTATTGATTTAAAACGATTTATAAAATTACCATATCGTTCTGCTACCCCAATATGGAGACGAACATCTCTACATTAAAGCCTTTAAATCGTATGCGTTAGAGGCTTTTTATGTTTTTTTAATACTTAAAGTGGATTAAATGCAAAATATTAAAAACATCGTTTTTGATTTGGGTGGCGTAATCATTGATATTGACGTTCCTACAACTTTTGAGAATTTTGCTTTGGCGTCTCAAAAAACTATGGATGAAGTAACGCAGCTTTTTATCAATAATCAGTTGTTTGAGCGACATGAAACAGGGGATTTAAGTGATGAAGCTTTTCGGAACGAAATTATACGATTATTAAATCTTCCTGAAAATTACCAGCAAATAGACCAAGTTTGGAATACTTTATTGTTGGCAATTCCAGTAGAAAGAATTGAACTTATTCGGCTATTGAGTAAAAAGTATAGGGTGTTTTTATTGAGCAATACCAATCATATTCATTATGTCGAAGTTGAAAATATACTGCATAAAGCAACCGGTATTAAATCTTTTGATGATTTGTTTGAAAAGGTTTATCTTTCCTATCAAATTGGCCTGAGAAAACCGCATGCACCAATTTATGAACATGTACTTTTGGACAGTAAATTAATTCCTGCGGAAACCTTATTTATTGATGACAATTCAGACAATATACTTGGTGCCTCAGCTTTAGGAATTCAGACCATTCATATACAATTACCAAACACAATTTTAGATCATTTAAAAGCGTATGTTTAATAAGCCAATACCAAAATTAATATTACAACTGTTTTTATTTGTACTCACTATTGTTACGACAACCTTGTCTGGTGCCGAATGGATTGGTTTACCTTGCAAAACTTTAGAAGAAGCCTTTTCGATAGGATTATCTTATTCTGTACCCTTTTTATTGCTATTGACGGTACATGAATTTGGACATTTTTTTACAGCAAGGCATTACAATGTTCCAGTGTCATTGCCATATTTTATACCTGTTTACTTTTTAGGATTTATAGCATCTATTGGAACAATGGGCGCTTTTATCAGAATGAAACCAGCTTTTACGACTACACGTCAATATTTTGACATTGGTATCGCTGGCCCTTTAGCCGGTTTTGTAACCGCCATGGGATTTTTGATTTACGGTTTTAACCATTTACCTGAAAAAGAATATATTTATAAAATTCATCCTGAATACAAACAGTTTGGTTTAGCCTACGAAAATCATGTTTACAACCAATCTTTTTTACGACTTTCCGATTCACTTCACCATGTTCAAATCAACAGTAATCAGGCTTTTAAACCTGCCGAACATTATGAAATGTTTGCAATAGGAGAGAACTTGTTATTTTATATTTTTAAAAATTATGTGGTTGATGATGCAACACGTGTTCCAAATAAATATGAATTGATGCATTACCCCATATTATTTGCAGCATATCTGGCCCTGTTTTTTACTTCGTTAAATTTAATTCCAATAGGACAACTTGATGGTGGTCATGTGCTTTATGGTTTAATTGGTTACGAAAAACATGCTATAGTTTCAAAGGTATTATTGATACTTTTTGTTGCTTTTGCAAGTCTTGGATTTGTTAATTTTAAGTTGAATCAAGAAGAGGTAATCAAAGATATTTTGCTCTTAGGATTAATCCTCTGGACATTATTTAGGCCTTTGTTTAAAGATTGGAAAAATGTTCTACTTGTGAGTTTGGCTGTAATGGTACTTGAATTGTCTTCGAATACACTTTTTCCATCCATTTCAGGGTATTCAGGATGGTTGTTTTTTGCTTTTATCCTAAGTCGTTTTTTAGGTATCCAACATCCAAAAGCATCCGTTGAAATGCCATTAAATCTTAGCCGAAAAATTTTAGGTTGGATAGCTTTGTTGATTTTTGTGTTTTGCTTTTCTCCTCAACCTTTTCTCCTCAATTAAATTATTTAAAAGGAGAATCTTTTTCTTTTGCCAGGATATTGTACACCATTTTGTCCATAAAAGCGGGAAAAAATCTATTCAATAACACCGTTAATTTACCTTGCGCAGTCAAAACCAAATCACGTTTTCGGTTGACGGTTGCTTTGTAAATATAATCGGCCACTGTTTCAGAAGTCATCATTTTGGCTTCATCTCTTGGAGATTCACCTTGAATTTGACCATCGGCACTAAGCGCAGTATTTCTAATGTTTGAAGTGGTAAAACCTGGGCAGGCTACCAATACGTGCACATTTTGTTTTAAAAGTTCAGTTCTTAAGGATTCTAAAAAACCTTGTAGGGCAAATTTTGAGGCGGAATATCCTGTTCTACCGGGAAGTCCTCGGTAGCCTGCTATAGAAGAAATTCCAATCACTGAACCTTGTGTTTTTATGATTTCTGGCAAGGCGTATTTGGTGGCATACACCATTCCATAAAAATTGATATCCATCACTTTTTTAATGACGTCCGTTTCGACGTCATTAAAAAGTGCTCTCATGGTGATTCCTGCATTATTGATAAGGACGTCAATTTTGCCAAAGTGTACAATCGTTTTGTCGACCACTTTTTTGTTGTCCAATTCTATACTTACATCAGCAACAATAGATAAGGTATCTATCCCTTCAAGGGTTAATTCCGTTTTGGTGTTTTCAAGTTTGGATCCATCACGTCCAGTGATGACAATTTTAGAGCCTTGTCTACCAAAAGCAAATGCCAAAGCCTTGCCAATACCAGAAGATGCTCCAGTGATAATTACGACCTTATTACGCATTATTTTTTTGCCGATTTGTATTGTTCGTTCAAGCCATTGATGACATCATAAGAAACGTCTAGGCTATCATTCGCATACAATAAATTGCTGCCTCCACCATAAGTAAGTATGAACCTGTATCCTTTGCTTTTGGCATATTGACTCATGAATTTGGTAATGTTTGCTTCAATATTTTTATTCAAATTCATTACTTCTTTTTCAAGAGTTTGTTGCATTTTTGCGCCATTTTGGTCAATTTGATTTTTCTTTTCTGAGATTGACTGTTGTGCTTTTTGCATTTCTTCCTGCGTCATTGAGCCTCCTCTTTGTTGGTAGCTCATGTATTCAGCTTCCAAATTTTTCATTTGTCCGCCATAAGTATCTTCCAGTTTTTTTCTTTTAGAAGCAATCGTTTTTTCAAGGTCTTTGTAATACATACATAATTTAGAAATTGAATCTGCATTTACATATACAACTTTGGCTTCTTTTAGCAAGGTGTTGTTGGCAATTTTAGGTTTGATCATGGCAACACTGGTTGAATCGTTTGTATCGGTTGATTCTGTGGAAGAGTTTCCTTTAAAATGCAATACAAAAAGAGTGATAACAGCTATTCCAAGGATGATATTGATAATTGTATTTAAATATTTCATAGAACTTATTGGTTTAAATTTTTACTAGATTTTTTTCGAATAATAATTGAATGATTCCATCTTTCAGTCCAACTTCAGGAACCATTATTTGTGTAGAATGAGCCCATCTCATTGCAGAAAGGTAAATGTCAGCAGCTGGAACAATTACATCAGCCCTGTCTGGGTTGAGCATGAGTAAGTTAATTCTTTCCTCAACAGTATATTTATTTAATTCTTCTCTTACCTTTTCAATTTGTTTGTAAGAAGCGGTTGTTTTCGTTTTTTTTCCGACAAGTTCAAATAATTTACCAATGTTCCCACCAGTTCCAATAGACATAATTGGCTTTACGTGATTTGGAATATTACCCTTGATCCAATTTTCCATATCCGCCCAAACTTCCGGAGCATCTTTTCCACCCAATCTTCTAACAGATCCAATTTTATAGGAGTTTGAAGCAATTTTTTTATGGTTGATGTAAACGTTTAATTCCGTACTTCCGCCACCCACATCTATATGTAAATAGTTTTTATCGTCAAGGTTTTTTAGAATAACATTGTTAATCAGTTCAGCTTCAGTTTCGCCGTCAATGATATCTATTTTTAAGTCGAGTTCATTGAGTACTCTTTTGGCGATGGCTTGTCCGTTAATAGATTCTCTCATTGCTGAAGTAGCACAAATCATGTAATCATCAACTTCATAAAGTTCAAACAAGAGTTTAAATGCAGTCATTAGTTTGAGGAATTTTTCCTCTTTTTTTTCACTTATTTCTTTATTCGTAAAAACATCTTCTCCCAAACGCAATGGAAAACGAACGTACTCCAATTTTTTATAGACAGGTTCGTCCTGACTGGTATTAACACTTGTAATTTGAAATCGTATGGCGTTTGAGCCAATATCTACAGCAGCTAACTTCAATGTTTCTTGATATTAATGAGTATGTTTTTTTTAGAAATATTATCGGCTAATTTCGAAGAATTAATCCATATAATGAAAGAAATGAAAATATAATTCAATGAAAATTTCTTAGTAATTTTTTTGAGTTGAAAATAAATGTAAATTTGTCCCCATGCCAGTTCATCCAGATACCGTTTTACAAGATTTAAAAGCTAAAAAATATGCTCCAATTTATTTTTTGCAAGGAGATGAAGCTTTTTACATAGATATTATTTCAGATTATATCGAAAAAAATGTCTTGACAGATGCTGATAAAGCTTTTAATCAGGTAGTAGCTTATGGACAAGATATTGATGTGACTACTATTTTGAATCATGCCCGCGCCTATTCTATGTTTTCAGATAGAAAAGTGGTGATAATTAAAGAAGCACAAGAAATTAAAGGGTTTGATAAAAAAGAAAATCAAACGATGTTGGAAGCATACCTTAAAAATCCTTTGCCTTCAACGATTTTGGTGTTTGCTTATAAAGGCAAAAGTTTACATGCAGGAAGAACTTTGGGTAAAATTATGGACAAACATGCCATTTTAGTTACCACCAAAAAAATGTATGACAATGAAGTACCAATTTGGTCAAATAGCTATGTGAAATCTAAAGGTTTTAACATCACTGTAGGTGCAAATGCTGTTTTATGTGAATCTGTAGGGAATAATTTGTCTAGAATAGCCAATGAGGTTGATAAATTGGTAATCAATATTCCTGCTCATACAGAAATATCAGAAGCATTGGTTCAGCAATATGTTGGTAAAAGTAAGGAATATACTATTTTTGAATTGCAAAAAGCATTGGGTCAAAAAAATGTGATGAAGTCAAATCAAATCATTGAAAATTTTGCCGCTAATCCAAAAAATAATCCGATAGTTATGGTTGTTGCAAGTTTGGCTGGATATTTTTTAAAAGTATTGATGATTCATCATGCAGCGAATAAAGATGAACGCACGTTGGCAGGAGTATTAAAAGTGAATCCATTTTTTGTGAAAGATTATATAGCAACAAGCCGACTTTATTCTCCACAAAAAACATTAAGTATTATTCACTTTTTAAGAGAAACAGATTTGCAAAGTAAAGGTATCAGTTCAACAGGTCTAAAGGAATCGGATATGTTGAAGGAATTGGTTTTTAAAATACTACATTAAACTTCAGACCATTTTTCAACTGCAGGTAAATCTGCCCTTAATTTAATGGGTTTCTTTTTAGTTTTTTTCTCAATAAATCCTTCCATGATAAATAGTCCACTTAAATAAAAAGGCATAAAAGGGATTTTATAACGAACCAGTGTACCAAAATTATAGCTGCTAATTCCTACAGCAAAGGCAAAAGTAATCGCAAAAATAAAGCAAAATAACACCATTGGGGTTTCTCCGATGATACTAAATGTTCTAAAAAAACCAACTTTTATCAAGATTCTAAGTGTTAAAAATAAAAACCATAAACTTTCAAGCGAAGAAACAAACATGGTTAAATTTCGAGCTTCCCAAATATATGGTCTAAATAACGCAACATTTATTGCTGGCAAAGCAATTTTAGCCATGCCAGACATTGTTCCATCTTGGGCACCTAAATCATAAGTGGAACCATTTTCTTTTTTACTCACATACATTACCCATTCAGAGGTTGTTTTTGTAGTTTCAGCAATTTTTTCCAGGTCATATAGTGCATCCCCTTGCGTTACTATTGTTGCTGCATAAAATGCTCCTACAATACCAATCCCAAATAGTATAGGCGTGAATACTCTTCTAACAATTAAATTTTTAATGTCTTTTGTTTTTTGAATAAATAACCAGAATATTAATGCTGGCATAAAACAAAGTAGGATGTATACTTTTACTTCTTTAATGATTAAAAAGGAAATGATTAACATGATAAATTGGATAGGTCTCCTTTCTTTTCCAAAAAAGAAACTATGCAAGGACCAAAATAACCAACCCATACCACCAATTGCCAATGGTTCTTTCAATACGCCTGAACTCCAAAAAACTACAGAAGGAATAAAGAAAAAGGCAACAGCAAATTCTTTAAAAAGTTGTGGGTAGTGCTTTACAAAAATTAAGTACATTGCCCACAGTCCTGACAATGCAAATGTGCTCAAAATTAATGCAATTGAAGTATAGGTGTCAAATGTAAACAAAGAACAAACAGCACATATTTTAATTACTAACGCTTCTCTCTGTTGATAATCAAATACAAAAGACTTGATTATATTCAAATGTTCTATATTATTAAAATCTGGAATAAATATCAGTTTGATTGCTGAAATTGGATTTTCAAAAAAGTATTTATATATTAATCCTCCTCCACGTTTGGTATAATTTATCGTATCACCTCCATATAAAACTTCATGGATTACTGCAAAAGCAATCATGGCAAAAAATTTTAAAAAAAATACTTTGGGAATTAGTGATTTAATATAAGGGTTTGAAGTTTTGATATGTCTTTTGCACCCCATTTTGTATATGCTATATACAATCGCAAGTACACCTGGTGTCACCAGTAAGTCATTCCATTCAAGTATTCTAATTAAAATCATTTACTTAAAGTTTTTGAATGATTTAATTTGAATATATGATGGTGTATTTTTTTTGTTTTGATATGAATAGGTCTATACCAAAATAATGCAGGCATTAGAAATATAAACCAAAAA
>CALPQG020000032.1 GCA_943325655.2 Bifidobacterium breve
TTAAAATCAGAATAACTTTTTTAGGCCTGATGAAGGGCCAAAAAGTTATTTCCAATTTTAAACTGAAAACATATCTAAAATCTTAAACTTTTTGTCTTACAAATAGGGCGCACCATATTGAGGTAGATTATTTAAAACTTACACTTTAAAAAAGTATATTTTTTATTGGTATTTCTATAAATTTTATTTCAATAAATGATGGTGAAAAATTTCTCAAACGCTTTGGTAGGAAGTAATAAAATTAATAGACTTCCAGTTTTCTATTTATTTTTTCCAGTTTTCGGTACTAAGTGAGGTATGAATAATTGCAAATATTTCAACAAGCTTTCTATTTTCATCGAAGGTAAAATGCACCATGTAAGGAAAAGTTTCTAAGGGCAAACATCTTACACTGTCATACCTCATTTGAAAGAAGGGGTTTTTCTTAAGGGTGTTAATGGCATTTTTTACTTCGATACCAAATTGTTTCCCTAAACCCTGAACTTTATTGTTGTAATATTCTACACTTTTGTAAATATCATCAGTAGCCCGAATACTGATATGTACTTTGAAATTAGCCATTTGGTTAAAAAGTATTTTTTATTTTATCCCAATCAAGCATTGTATTAGGGTTTTCTTTGGCTTCCTGAATTCTTTCTCTAACGATACTTTTATGAGCATCAGGAATAGTAATGTCTTCTTTTTTTGATTCAGGTTGGTTTTCTTCCTTCCAATTAAAACGTTTAACTAGTTCCAAAAACAATTTATAATCCTGTTCTGGAAAGGAAACAATTTTATGTAACATGGCCATATTGTTTAGAACCTAAATTTACAATTCTTTAACGGTAAAATAATGAAGATAAGTTTATAAATGATAACAATTATTTTAATAAATGGAGTTTCAATCATGCTTCATGTGGAGAATTAACGCTATTCTTTTCCAATGTTTGCCTATGAGAAAACGTACCACTTGTTTATAAACAGCTGTATTAGAAGAAAACACCTGAGGTATTGCTTCTATAAATTAAACTTCTAACAACCAAGTCAATATTATTAAAAAATATGCGTTATTTTGAAGCATGAATGTGGAAATAATAATCATTGGTCAGGGTTTAGCGGGAAGTCTGTTGGCATTAACGTTGTTGAAAGAAGGCTTTGAGGTGGTGGTGATTGCCGAAAATGAAACACACCTTTCTTCCAGGGTTGCTGCTGGAATTGTGAATCCCATTACCGGGAAAAGGGTAGTAAAAACATGGCTGGCTGACCAATTGTTTAGCATACTTCCTGGCTTTTATGCCGAATTGGAAACATTGCTGGAAGCCAAGTTTTTTTATCCCAAATCAATTTACAAACCCTTTGAATCTGTCAGCGAACAAAACGATTGCCTCTCCAAAAGTGGTCCTGATGATTATGCCCAGTATATGAATATTACTCCTGACCATGAGGCTTATAGTAAATTTATACAAAATCCATTGGGAGGTTTTGAAATCAAAGAAGGCGGTTATTTGGATACCAATACTTTTTTGGATGCCACCATCCTTTACCTTCAAAAAAACAAACGATTATTCAATCAAAAAGTAAATGTTGAAGACATTATTTTGACCGAAAATGGTGTCAGCATTGGAGCAATTCATGCCAGCAAATTGATTTTTTGTGAAGGACATCAGGCCACTCTAAATACATATTTCAACTGGCTCCCTTTTGCTCCTGCCAAAGGTGAAGTTTTGACGATTGAAAGTGACGCAATAGTCACTGAAAATATGATCAGCCGCGGCGTATTTATTTTGCCCATCGGCAATAAAAAATTCAGGGTTGGCGCTACTTATGCCTGGACTTTTGAAGACGCAAATCCTACTCAAAAAGCCCTTGAGGACTTAAAAGAAAAGCTTAATGAGGTGGTGACAGTACCTTATACGGTTTCAGAACACAAAGCCGGAATTCGACCAGCTACAAAATACAGAAGGCCTTTTTTGGGGCAACATCCGGTGCATCACCAACTGGGAATTTTCAATGGTTTTGGCAGTAAAGGGGTTTCTTTGATTCCTTTTTTTGCCAGGCAATATGCTGCATTTTTAAAAAATCGTGCAGAACTGCTTCCAGAAGTAAACATTGAACAATATTTATCCCTATATTTAAAAACTAAAAATCCATTAGAGCCATCAACGTAATTTTGAAAATATTTAAATACATATTATTTTTTATACTGTGCTGTTTTTCAGTGATTGGTATGGCGCAATCTACCCAGAAAATTTTTGGTAAAAACCGCATACAATACAAACAATTCAATTGGAAATATGTTAGCTCTACCAATTTTGATGTGTACTTCAGCGATGGTGGTTATGACAATGCTGTACTCGCTGCAAAATACGCGGAGTTGGAATACCAACGTATCATAGAATTACTGGATTATTCTCCCTTTAACAGGGTTAAAATTATTGTTTACAATTCATACAACGACCTGCTTCAAAGCAATATCCAACCTTCGGTAGAAAATCCGGCTTTGGGAGGACAAACCAATTTTGTGAAATCAAAAATTGAAGTGCCGTTTGAAGGTAACCAATTGGAATTCAAAAGAAACATTGCGGAACAAATCACCAAGTATTTGGTTAATGACATGATGTATGGCGGTTCCATAAGAAATACGTACCGAAATTCTATCTTTTTGGTTTTACCTGAATGGTATATCAATGGACTTGCGGCTTATGTCGCACGAGGCTGGAGCAATGAAATGGACGATTACCTGAGAGATTTGTTCTCTCATTTCAAAATCCGTAACCCTTCGGCCATTTCAATGGCTGATCAAACTTTAATTGGCCAATCAGTGTGGCATTATATTGCAGAAAGTCAGGGTAAAAAATCCATAGCCAATGTACTTACGCTCACGCGAATATCTCGAAATTATGAAATCGGCATCAGCAGTAATGTAGGAATGAGGTATTCAAAATTTGAAATAGGATGGAGGGATTATTATAGACATAACGCCGATGCCACCATTGACAGTTATACCCTGATTGATGCTACCAAAGCCGTCAAAAAAAACAGGCAGTTGCTCAACTATTACCAAGTGAAAAGTTCTCCTGATGGAAAATTGGTAGCCTATTCTGAAAGTAACCAAGGCAAGTACAAAGTGTATGTCAGGGAAGTGAAAACAGGAAAAACGCGTCATTTTTTAACTGGTGGAAACAAATCAATAGACCAAAAACTGAATGTAAAAACACCGCTTTTAGCCTGGAAAAGTGATCGTGTACTTTCTGTGATTGAAACCCATAAAAGTAAAATACGCATGACTACCCGAGAAATCAGTGGTGGTTATACTTCTAGGAAAGTTTTTGGTACTTTTGATCAGGTCATAGATTTTGATTATTCGGATGATGGAAATTCCATTATTTTCAGTGCTGAAAAAGCAGGGAAAAGCGATTTGTTTTTATTTACTCCCAAATCAAATGCCATCAAACAATTGACCAATGATTTGTTTGACGAAACACATCCTGTGTTTTTAAAAGGAGGAAGTAATGCCTTTGTATTTTCATCCAATAGAAATACCGATACTTTAACGATTCCTGCCATCAAACTTTCAGCGATTCATGACAATACGAACTTGTTTTTATACGATCCGTTGGTATCTACTACATTGGTAAAACAATTGACCAAAACCAGTTATCACGAAGAAGCACCCACAGCAATCAGTGCTAACGAAATTGCTTATTTGCAAGATGAAACAGGCATTTCTAACCTCAGTGTGCTTGATATCAACACAGGGATTTCAAAACAATTGACCAATTTTCAGCAAAATATCAAAAGCTTTGACCTCTCATATACCCAAAAATTTTCATGCACCATGCAGTATAAAAGCAGGGAATTACTCCTGGTGGATTATCCAATTAATTTTTTGGAAGAAGTAAAAAAACCAGCCAAAACACCCAGGAAAGAGTCTTTAAACTTCATTGATAATATATTTAATGATTTCAATGCAGATTCAATTACCCAAAAATCACCTAAAGATACCCTGCAAAACCTTGAAGATACAGTACCTGTAATTGAATCACCCACAGACAACGAACCTAATAATGCTAAAAGTCATCTGGATGAACAGGAAATCACTTTCGGATCTGACGAAGTTCCTGTGAAACAAACAAAAACACCAATTGACTCGACCAAGTCTACTTTCAAACCAAAAGAAGATGAAATTGATGTAAACAATTATACGTTTGAATCTGAAGGGGTATCTTTAAACAATGGGGATGATGATAGGAATCAATTTGGGACAGGTATTACTACCAAGTACAGGTCTGAAGAAGCCATAAAAGTAAGTGACTATAAGCCACTTAGGCCAATGTTGAACATCAACAATACGATTACGTCTTTGATGTTTGATCCATTAAGAGGTTTTGGAGTAGTAGGTGAAGTGGGATTGTCTGACATGCTGGAAAACCACCGACTCAACGCTTTTGTTTTTGGAAAATTTGATTTGAGAACAAGCAACATGATTTTCGAATATGAATACCTTAAGAAAAGAATTGACTATAAATTTAAATATGAAAAACAGCGGTTATACTTATCTGACTCCAATAACATCACTCAAAAATCAGGTTTGGACAAATTAGAAATGTCACTTATTTACCCATTATCTACTACCACAAGAGTTTCTTTTACACCGTTTGGCCTTACTGCCAACATGACTACCATTAGTCCACCAGGATACCATGACGACAAGAGGAATTATTTTTTAGGAGGCAGGGCTGAGTTGGTGTACGACAACACCATCACTACCGGTATGAACATGACTGAGGGTACCAGAATCAGGCTTACTTCTGACAACTACATGGGTGCCAAAGAAAAGAACACAAGTTTTAGCAGCATTGAAGCAGATATTAGAAATTACAAAAAAGTACACAGAGAAATTATTTTTGCCACCCGACTTTCGACCGGTACTTTTTATGGGAAAGGAGCTCCCAATTACCTGCTTGGTGGTCTTGACAACTGGGCATTTGCACCAGACCCTGTAATTTTAAACAAAGAAAGTCCATTGTATTTTGGTCCGAATGTAGATTCGCGCCAATTTTTATTTAACCGATATGTTACCAATTTAAGAGGGTTTAATTATAGCCAGCAAAGTGGAAAATCGCATTTGCTGTTTAATGCAGAATTAAGAATCCCTATTGTGAAATACATCTATAAAGGCTTAATCAATTCGGAGTTTTTGAGAAACTTCCAATTGGTTTGTTTTTATGATATTGGCTCTGCCTGGACGGGTACCAATCCATTCAATTCTGAAAATTCATTCAATACTGTTACTCTTGATAAAGGAAGCACTTTTAAAGCTAAAATTATCAACTTTAAAAATCCCTTTCTTTCAAGTTTTGGACCAGGAATTCATACGCATGCGATGGGTTATTATATCAAATTTGATGTGGCTTGGCCGATGCAGGATTATGAATACAAAAAACCGCGATTCATGGTTTCGCTAGGATATGATTTTTAAGAAGAAAACCATGTCCTCTGTTCTTCGTTAGAACAGGTAATTATATTAATTTATGCTCATGAAAAATCAGTTAAAACAACAATTACTTCGGGCACTTTTGGTTGCTTTTATTTTGGGGAATACATTGTTGATCTTGACGGGTAAACTATATTTTTACAAGGCCTTGGTATGTAATTTTGCCAACATCGATGACAATACTATTTTTGACCAACGTGTCATTAAAAAATCTACTCAACCGCAACCCTGGCCACTTTCTACTCAATACAACAAAACCACTTTTTCAAAATCGTTAAAAACTTTTCATGAAACCGAAAAGTCCATTGCTTTTGTGGTGCTCAAAAATGATTCATTGGTACATGAAGAATATTGGTCGGGCTATGGAGACAATTCACTTTCAAATTCATTTTCTATGGCTAAAAGTGTTACCTCTATTTTGGTCGGTATTGCCATCAAAGAAGGCAAAATTAAAAGTGTAGAACAGCCCATAGGTGATTTTTTGGAAGAATTTAACCAAAGAGATTTTAAAAAAATTAAAATCAAACATTTGCTCACCATGAGTTCCGGATTGAATTGGGATGAATCGTATATGAATCCTTTTTCTATGACCACAGAAGCTTATTATGGCAATGATTTGTGGCGTTTGATGCTTAGGCTGAGGGTGCTTCACGCTCCAGGAAAAGATTTTACCTACCTGAGTGGCGATACACAATTGCTGTCTTTTGTATTGCAAAAAGCGACTGGAAAAACCATTGGTGCCTACGCCCAGGAAAAATTATGGCAACCCATGGGTGCGTTAAACAATGCAGAATGGAGTTTGGATAAAAAGAACGGCACAGAAAAAGCGTTTTGCTGCATGTATTCCAATGCCAAGGATTTCGCAAGAATTGGCGTGTTGTACCTGCATGATGGAAACTGGAAAGGAAAGCAATTGGTTGACAGCAATTATGTGAAAGCCTCGCTGACTCCTGCTCCACTGATAGACAGCGAAACCGGAAAACCAAACGATTTTTATGGTTTTCAATGGTGGTTAATTCCTGATTACAAAGGAGAAAGAATATTTTATGCCCGTGGAATTTTGGGTCAGATGATTGTCGTAATTCCTTCTAAAAACATCGTTTTTGTGCGTTTAGGAAATCAGAAACCCGAAAAAGTGGGCAACCATTACAAATCTACGTTGGATTTAGTAGATGCTGTTTTAAAAGAAGTGATGTAATTTTGTGAAGGTTGTGGTGATTAATTTTTGAGGTCAAGCTTTCGGAAAATGTCGTTAAGTGGTATAATTTCGTAACTTTTAAATCCGTGATGATGCGCTTAACCCGCCAAATCTGTATGCAATTTGGCCCCGTTTTTCAACGGGGTTCTTTGTCAAAGCATAATCCCGCAAGTGCGGGATGGAACGCGGAACAAGCTGTTGACCCTAATTTTGCTATAGAATAATTGGGGCTATTCATAAACATACAATATTTGAAAACCTTGCTGAACAAATGGCCGTGGCCAAAATTTATCTGAAAAACTACTAAAAATTGCTATCAATTAATATGTGGACTTTTCTATTCTATTTTTTAAAGCCTTTCAGTTATGTATTGATTTTTGTGCGTTTCCAATTTACTGCTACTCCCGAACCTTCTGCAATAAAAACAGATTGTGGTTGTTGTTGGTTTAAGTACTCAAATTCATTGCCATACATGGTTTTAAAATCGCAGCTAATAGCTGAATGCAATACGCTATTTATTTTCCAACTGGGGTGATAAATTTTGTATTCTTCTGTTTCATGCTCATTTATTTTAGCATAGCCATAATAGTGTTCATAAATAAATTCCTCTAAACTCCCCGTAACGATTGTGTTTGCTTTGTTTTTAGCTTCTACATAAATACGATTCCATTTTTTATTGACTTGCCATTGATACTCAATTTTTTTTAGTTCACTTGTATATTCCCAACAATGTTGCGTGTCAACGGTACTATAACTTTCATGATATAATTTATTGGCAATATAGGCCACTATTTTAAAGGGTACTGTTTCATTAATGAACACAACGCCACGTTTATATTCATTTCCATTTTTTCTTTTAACGTAAAAGCGCAAATTTATTTCTTCAAATGTTCCGAAGTGTGGTATGGGTACATTAAATAATTTTGTATTCTTGAACATAAAACCTACCAAGCTGATATAGGCATTGTTTTCAAACATATCTACTTCAATACCTTTTGGTAAATAGGGTAATAGTAAGTTTTGAGGCACTATGTAATTTGCCATTACAATATTTTCCCAATTTGCTTTTAAAAAAATTGCCATCAATTAAGTTTTTATGTTTTTACTTTCTATTTTTAACTTTAAAATGTGATTTTGGATTACTCACATGCTTTTGTAAAATACGCTTACCTTCTGTTTTTACATCTTCTGTTTTTCTAAATCGCCAAACTATATCAGTAGCATATTTTCGTGTTGCTTCAATATCAACAATTGGAGCAGGATAATCTTTGCCAATTTCGCAGGCATATAAGTTTTGTTCTATTAAGGTCAATTTCCAAGGCTCATGCAGTAAATGTGGTGGAATTTCTTTCAATTCAGGAAGCCATTGTTTAATAAAATTGCCATCGGTATCATGTTCTTCAGAGTTTTTTATAGGGTTATATATACGAATGGTGTTGATGCCCGTAACACCTGACTGCATTTGTAATTGTGGGTAATGAATGCCAGGTTCATAATCTAAAAACTGTCGCGCTAGAAAATGTAGTTCTCGCCAATCTTGCCATAAATTAAATACAAAAA
The DNA here is from genome assembly GCA_943325655.2 of Bifidobacterium breve. GTDB lineage: Bacteria > Bacteroidota > Bacteroidia > Cytophagales > UBA9547 > CALPQG02. The sequence continues at coordinate 8,235 of CALPQG020000032.1, forward strand.
AAGACACCACCATTGCACGCATTCTAAAATTAAGATAACCCGTTGCAACCAGGCATCGCATGCAGGCATCAATAATAGGCACACCTGTTTGCCCTTGCTGCCATGCTTTGATATACCATTCGTTTTTGGGCTTCATGAGTGTATCATATGCACGGTTAACGTTTTCAAACTCCATACGACATTCATCTTCAAATTTTTGAATGAAATGACAATGCCAATGCAAGCGTGAAATAAAATTAGTTAAGGCTCTTTTGTTAGTTGAGTTGAGGTAATGTTGTTTCGTATACTGATACACCATCCGCATACTTATGTTGCCATAAGCTAAATAAGGCGATAATCGGCTGCAACCTTTTCTGCTTAAACTTGGTTTTGATATGTGTTGACTATAATTTACATATCGTTCTTTTATAAAACTATCCATATATCGCCAAGCCCAATATTCTCCTCCACGTTGAAAGTTTTTATTGATAGTGGTTATTTCTACGCTTAATGTATCGCCTTGTAATGCCTTGTATATACCTTCATTTATGTTTAAAATATTCCAATTATTTTCATCTATCAGCTTTGGACTTTCAGTCATTTTTTGTTCCCAACGTACGTCCCAATTGCTTCTGTTTTTTAATTTACGAACAATTCCGTTGGTTTGATATTCTTTCCACGCAATAGCGTTTTCTTTAAAAAATATGTGCATGGTTATATCTCTGTCATAGCTCATTTTATTACCTATTTCTTGATGCGAAAAAACAGTATTTATTTTGTAATACTTTTGCAATCCATGAAACACATTTTTTACTTCATTATTAAAAATATATAGTTCTGCGTTTATATTTTTAAGCTTCCCTTTCATTTCTTGTAATGATTCATAAACAAAACGCCAATGCCTTATATCGCTATCTTCGTAAGCCATTAATGAGGGTTCAAAACAATACATGAATAAGATTGGTAAAGACTCTTGTTGCGCCGTAAATAAAGGTTCGTGGTCGGTAAAGCGCAAATCACGTTTGAACCAAACAATATTGATTTCTTCTTTAATCACTATTTTTTATGAAATTATCTTTATGGCTGTATCAGGCTTGGCATAACTCAACCGATGTAAGTGTTGCGTTTTATGGTAACTGTCTAAACCACTGCAGGTAATAGTGCCTGCGGTTTCTAAATCTACAAAGCCATCACTCCCTAAACAATTGTTAGGTACATATATGTCTTGAATTTCACCGATTATAAAAATTGTACTGTTAATACTGAAATCTATCTTTTCTTTAAAAACCACGCCTAACTTGATGTGTGATGCGAACACATAAGGCGCATGAAAACCATCTTGATATTGTTCTTGCAATCCTGTTGCTCTAAATTCTGAAACATTTTGAGGATAACGTGCAGCTGTTTGATGCGCTTGTGTATAAATGTGTTCATTGAGGTGATTAATGGTGTAATACCCCGTTTCTATAATATTGTGCAGGGTATGTCTTTCTGCCGAATCAGGACGCACCACAAAGCCTATTAATGGTGGGTTCGCACCAATATGCACCAATGAATTAAAAATGGCTAAATTAGTTTGATTGCTTTTGCTTTTTGTACCAATTAAACACACGCTTTTAAATCCACCCAAACTGTTGATAAAAACAGCACGTTGGCGTTGTTCCATCTCCATAATATTTGCATGAGAAAAATGTGTTTGCATAGGCTTATCCATTTTTTAAATTATTCATTCCTCCATCAATGGCAATGGTTTGCCCACTTATCCAGTTTGATTCTTTTCCTAATAAAAATACAATGGCATTGGCAATATCAGCCGCTTCACCAACTTTATGCAAAGGATTTCGTTTTTGCATGGCTTCTAATTTTTCGGGGGTGTTTACAAATTTATTGCCTAAAGGGGTATTTACCAAGGAGGGAGCAATGCAGTTTACACGAATACTGGGTGCTAACTCTGCTGCTAAAGCTTTGGTTAAACCTTCAATTGCCCCTTTTGCCATCGATATGGAGGCGTGATAAGGCAAGCCTGTGCTAACGGCCACACTACTTATAAAGATGATGGATGCTGAATTAACCTTTTTAATATTGCTTAAATAGGCTTGTGTAAAAGCTACTGCACCTAAGGCGTTAATATTAAAATCGGTATTGAATTCGGCAGCAGTGAGACGATGAAAGGGTTTTAAATTGATTGTGCCCGGAAAATAAACCAGCCCATCTATGTCTTTGTCTATGATTGGAAAACTGCCAAAGGTGTAATCTTCGATTTGATAAAATTCATCGTAAGCGTAGGAATTAGGTTTGGTGCTAATCCCGATTACCCTATGTCCTTTGTCTTGAAGAAGCTTTGCGGAACACTGTGCAATAGCGCTCGAGGCACCTGCCAATAGAAATGTTAGCATATTATCGTTTTGAAATTTTATTTTGAGTGATGTTGCGTTGTAATTTGCATTTGAATCTAACTATGCCAACTAAACGTTTGGCAGCATGTTTTGTTTTACAATTTTCAACTCGCTTACGCCACAGTACATAACTACTAAATTTTAATTGTTTTTTCATGAAGGCTTTTACCTCTGCCTCACTTAATCCAAACTGAAATTTAATTGCTTCAAATGGTGTTCTGTCTTCCCAAGCCATTTCTATAATTCTATTCATTTGGCTTGGGGTTAAACTATTTTTTTCTTTTTTAACAATCTCTTCTTGCATATAGGCGAGCGGAGAAGCCAAATCGCTGTAATGGCAATACTTGTTATTTTCCAACATTGTAGAGTTCTTCTAGTTTTTTAAAGCGATAATCAAAAATTTCTTTCAATTTATGCTTGATAAATAGTGCATTCGCTATTTTCCCTATAAAACCAAAAGGTATTTTGTAATGTACGATGTCAATCATCTCCACCCCGCCGTCTACTTCTTTTAAAAAATGCTTATGATGCCATAAGGTATATGGGCCAAAACGCTGCTCATCCACAAAATAATGCAGGTGTTTTACATGCGTAATCTCTGTTACCCAGTGCATTTTTAAGCCTAAAACAGGCGTCACATCATATTCTATAATTTGTCCAGCATAAATTTTTTCAAGATCATTTACATCCGAAACAATAGTAAAGCCCATATAACTTGGTGTTATTTTAGCTAAATTTTGGGGTGCGCTCATAAATTCCCAAATGGTATTTATGTCACTTTTTATAAATTGTGTTGTTTTAAGAGTATGAAGCATTTGGCGTTGTGTTTAATGATTGATTGTTATAAGGATTAAACAAATATACATCTATTTATGGCCGTAATACCCATGTTTTTGTGATAAATTTAGCCCAACTTGCAGTAATCATCATCTAAAATTCTAATTGGCTATTACTTAAATATTTCGATGTGCAATTTTCAGGAATACAAATTTATGTTTTGTTTATAATTGAAGGCTTCACAAATTGCGACTAATATAAGTTCGCTTACGGAGCATATTCTTTTTCTAATCCATTGATAATCTTTTTTTTGAGCTATGGCAGTATTTTTTTTGGTGTAGTACCTATGCTTACAATTTCACTCTAGGAATGGTTAATTTTCTTGGTTTTTCAGTTGATACCTTTCCGTATTTAGGGTGAAAAAGCATTAACATTATCAATAACAGCGATTTATGATTAAGAATAGATTTTAAAGTGCAAACAAATCATGCGGAATCTTTGAATTGTCTTGCGTACGACCTTTTAAAAAATGCGTTATCCCGATATTCTCGGGATTGATCCATGAA
>CALPQG020000033.1 GCA_943325655.2 Bifidobacterium breve
GGGTGAAAAAATCGGTATTGTTGACCAATCGGTATTGGGCTTCGGTTCAAAATAATGTTTCATACTTCTACAATGTTCTGTGAAGTCGGAATAATTATGTCCGAATGAAGAGCGGTATTTGGAGATATTGCTAATTTTAGTTAAATCAATATAATTGGTGTTTACAAAATGAGGAATGCCATTTTTATCCAAGTCCCACGTGCCGTTTTGTACTTGAGGGCTTACCGATTTTTTCTTACAAGCACCGAAATAGACACTTATCAATCCCAACAAAATTAAAAAAAGTGCTTTAGCATACATTGTATTTAAAAAAAACCGATTGCTTCGCGGTAAATGACACTATGCCACCCCGCCGAAAAAGCGCAAATGCAACTTGATGATGCTCATTTGGCACAAGCAAAAAACTTTTTGGAAGCCTATCACCTAGAAATTGGTTTATTGATAAATTTTGGCGCAAAGAGTCTACAGTTTAAAAGAGTAATGCATACACCGAAGCCTGAACCATGGTTAAGTAGATTCATTATCTGGACTTGCTCGGCTGATGTTGAATTTTGGATAAAATAATAATTGTTTTTGGATTGTGTTAATCCATTTTAAAAATGGGGTTATAATAATAATAGTAGAAAAAAATATATTCATCTTAAATTTTTCTACTTTTGAATTGTACTAAAAATAAGGAGTTTACCATACCATGCACGATTATATCACCAAAAACAAAGAGCGATTTTTAGCCGAACTATTTGAGCTTTTGAGAATTCCTTCTGTCAGTGCAGATCCGAAATTCAAACAGCATGTCGTGGAATGTGCTGCTTTTGTAAAACAAAGCTTAATTGTTGCAGGCTGCGACAATGCGGAAATCTGTGAAACAGCGGGTTATCCAATAGTGTATGCCGAAAAAATCATTGACCCTGCTTTGCCTACAGTTTTGGTTTATGGTCATTACGACGTACAACCAGCTGATCCTTATGAATTGTGGACAAGCCCACCATTTGAACCGGTCATCAAAGACGGAAAAATATTTGCTCGAGGAGCCTCTGACGACAAAGGCCAAATGTACATGCACGTAAAAGCCATTGAGACATTGATTACCAACAATGCTTTGCCTTGCAATGTAAAGTTCATGATTGAAGGCGAAGAAGAAGTTGGCTCTGATAATTTGGGCATTTTCTTAAAAAACAACAAAGCCAAACTCAAAGCAGATGTCATTTTGATTTCGGATACCTGCATTATTTCAAACGATTGTCCATCGCTGACTGTTGGTTTACGCGGACTCAGTTATTTACAAGTAGAAGTTACTGGTCCAAACCGGGATTTACATTCAGGCATGTACGGAGGTGCAGTTGCCAATCCTATCAATGTGCTTTGTGAAATGATTGCTTCTTTAAAAGACAAAGACGGACACATTACCATTCCTGGTTTTTATGATACTGTTGCCATAGTAAGTGACGAAGAAAGGGCTGAAATGGCCAAGGCACCATTTGATTTAGAAGACTATAAAAATGCCTTGGACTTGTCAGACGTGGCTGGAGAAAAAGGCTATTCTACCAACGAAAGGGTTGCTATCCGACCAACTTTAGATGTCAATGGTATTTGGGGAGGTTATACAGGCGAAGGTGCAAAAACGGTTTTACCTTCTAAAGCTTTTGCCAAAATATCCATGCGTTTGGTGCCCAACCAGCAGTCGGACGCCATGACCAAATTGTTCCAAGAACATTTTGAATCTATTGCACCTGCGAGTGTAAAAGTAGCGGTACATCCGCATCATGGTGGCGAACCTGTGCTAACTTCTACGACTTCTACTGCCTATAAAGCAGCTTCCAAAGCCTTCGAAGAAGTTTGGGGCAAAACACCCATTCCAACCAGAGAAGGAGGAAGTATTCCAATTGTTGCTTTGTTTAAATCTGAACTAGGCCTAGACAGTATCCTGATGGGATTTGGCTTGAATGAAGATGCCATACATTCTCCGAATGAACATTACGGCGTATTCAATTTCCTAAAAGGAATAGAGACAATTACGGCATTTTATAAACATTATCGCGTGTTGCGTGTTGCGTGTTCGGTGTAGCGGTGTCTGTTTTCAGTTCAGCGTTTTCGGTTGAAATAGTATAAAAAAGCTCAACTTGCTAATTTAACTTTACACGAAGAAGAATGATTCGACAAGAAAAATAGCCATACAACAAGAAAATAAGACCCAAGCTTTGGCATTTAAAGCATGGTTTTTTACAAGTGTTACAACCAAGAGGCATTGGTGTTTGTAACATGGGTAAAAAAATATAAGGTAAGTTCAAAAAGTGTATTCTTTTATCACTGGATATAGGTGTAAGAGGATGATAGAATAAGAAGAGAAGGGTATACTTTCAAGTACGGTTCTGTGAGCGGCTTGGGCTGAAATGCCCTTGCCTACTCGACAGTTCTTTTTGCTTTGTTAATGCTAAGTGCATTATTCAAATTGAATGATAACAAAGTAAAAAAGCGACTGCCAAAAGCCCGTTCCGAAGGAGCCGTCCTAATCTGTTAACGACTTATACCACCACTATTTTTTAAGAATGTGCAGAGAAATCATCTCCGCAATTGTAATAAATTTCCTTTGAAATAAATGCATTATTGCGCGTGTACCACCACTTCGTGATCGGTAATTTGTTTGCCATTGGTTTTGATTACTCCTTTAATTGGCGCACAATCTTTATAATCGCAGCCATGTGCTACCTTGATGTAATTTTCATCTGTCTTCAGGTGATTGGTAGGATCAAATCCTATCCAGCCTGCTCCAGGAACATAACACTCTAGCCATGCATGCATTTTAGCGGCACCTAAATAGCCTTTTCCCTGATTTAAAAATCCGGAAACATACCTTGCAGGAATTTGATTTAAGCGTGCTATGGCAATCATCAAATGGGCATAATCCTGACAAACACCTTTCTTTAATTCAATCAAATCATTGACCTTGGTATGAACATCTGTGATGTTAGGGGTATAAGTAAAAAATTGATGGATGGTCGTATTCAGGTGGGATAAATATTTATAAGGATGTTGGTCTGCTTGTAAGCTTGGGAACAGGTGGTGGTTTGTTTCTGAAAGCGAAGTAAATGGAGTGGTCTGAAGAAATAAGTGTTGGTCAATTTTGAAAATATCGTCTTGCAATAAGTCATGGCATTTTTGCGTATCCCAAAGTAATCCGTTGGTAATGCCTCGGGTATTTTTTTGAACTTTCACTTTCATTTCCAGGCTCAATTCAGAAAATGGTTTAGAGGCTTTTATCCTGCAAACCCTAAACCCAAATATGTTAAAATAATAAAACGGTTCTTCTAATAAAGAATTTTTGATTTTCCAGGTAGATACCAATTGGTCTTCGTTGTTTTCTGGGAGTACCAGAAATTCGAATATCCCGTCTTTTACAGTATTAAAATATTGGTTATGTGAGTGGTAAGATATTTTGTACTCCATTGTGATTAATAACTTAAATATTTAGATTCTAAGCCCGCGGCGATTCTATAAATGTCTGATAGGTTGTTGTTGGCAAAGGTAGTCATATCGTCACTCACTTCTTCCAGTTTGGTGTACCTGATTTTGGCAATTAATTTACCCAAGAAATACAATGGGGAAGAATTGACATCATTTTTAGTTTTGGCTATGGTTAACAAATGCCTTTCTGCCTGCGCCAGGTTGAAGGCTAGAGATTTGGGAAATTCAAAATTGAACAACAAAAACTCTAATGAATTGAGTTTGTTAGGTACTTTTCTGTAAAACCGATGACACATGTCAAATGACTCTGCAGATTTCAGTAAGGTTCCCCAATGAAATGTTTCAATGGCACTTTCTAAGTTAGATTTTTCGATATGAGCGATGTCATCCAATTTGGCAATTAAAATTCTACTGATTTGAATGGCCCTTTCTATATGAATTCCTTCACAAATCAACGCCCTTTCTTCACGGTGAAATAAGGTATTGTCAATAAGTCCTTTGATAATGGCACTGTTGGCTAAGATCAATTCTACAATATCAATAAACTCATCGGTATCAAAGGGTTTGGTATTGTAGTCGTTTAATTTATTGTAATAGGTATTGATGGCTTCCCAAAGTTCCGAAGAAATGGTATCTCGTGCTCCTCTTGCATTTTCTCTTGCGGCATTGAGGCACGACAATATGGAATAACTGTTGGTTCGCGCAATAGAAATGTGAAACAATACTTCTTCATCCGTGTGTTTGCAAAAGTTTTTAGGCAAGCCATTCATCTCCAGCATCGATTCCAACACCCTTTTTTTATTCAAACTCATAGGAGCATCCAAAGAAGAATAGTACTGAACTTTGGAAAACCTTGCCATGTGTTCAATTCGCTCCAGGTACCTGCCCATCCAAAACAAGCTATTTGCAATTCTTGATAACATCATTTTTTGTAAATTTTTATAGCAGTAATTTTGTACTGATAACCCTAAATTGACTACTTTTTTATCCCAATACCCAAGTGTCTTTTGAGCCACCTCCCTGTGAGGAGTTTACCATCAAATTCCCGCGGCTGAGTGCTACGCGGGTAAGTCCGCCTTTGAGAACATATTGGCGGTCGTTGCCCATCAAGGTAAATGCTCTTAAATCGATATGTCTTTGTTCGTATTTGGAAGTTTCGTCAATATAAGTTGGATGTACAGACAATGACATGATGGGTTGCGCAATATATTTACGACGGTCATTTTTGATTGATGCTTTCATGTTTTCTCTTTCTAGCTTGGTGCTGTTACTTCCAATCAAAATGCCATATCCACCAGATTGGTCCACTGGTTTGATGACCAATTTTTCAATGTTTTCGAGTACGTATTTTAATTCATCATCCTTTTCACACCTGAAAGTTTGTACATTTTTGATGATGGGCTCTTCCCCTAAATAGTATTTAATGATGTCGGGAAGATAGGTATAAACGGCTTTGTCATCTGCCGCTCCGGTGCCTGGAGCATTCATTAAAGTAACGTTACCATCACGGTAAGCGCTCATCAACCCTGCTACACCCAACCTGCTGTCGGGACGGAAAACCAATGGATCGATAAAGTCATCATCAACCCTTCTGTAAATTACGTCTACTCTTTTGGGGCCATAAATGGTTTTCATGTACACAAAGTTTTTGTCTACAAACAAATCCCTGCCTTCTACCAATTGTATCCCCATATTCAAGGCCAAAAATGCATGTTCGTAATAGGCAGAGTTGTAAACGCCGGGTGTTAGCAATACACATACAGGGTCGTCGACACCAACTGGTGCAACCGATTGCATAGTGGCCAACAATTGGTCAGGATATTCATGAACTGATTGTACTTGGTGGCGGGAAAATACATGGGAAAATATTTTCTTCATGGTATCTCTGTTCGACATCACATAACTTACCCCAGAAGGGCAACGTGCATTGTCTTCCAATACATAATATTCGCCATCACTGTGTTTGATCAGGTCAGTGCCACATACATGGGTATAGATTTCCCCGTTGGGAATAAAATTGAGCATGTGCTTGTTGTAAAACTCACAGCTGAACAGCAAATCAGTGGGGAATACTTTGTCTTTGAGTATTTTTTTTTCGTTGTAAATGTCTTTCAGAAATAGGTTAATGGCCATATTTCTTTGCAAAACTCCTTTTTCTATTTGTTGCCATTCCTGTTGTGGGATAATTCTTGGAAAGATATCAAATGGAAATATGCGCTCTATGCCTGTATCTTGGTCAGAGTACACATTGAATGTAATTCCTTGATTGATGAAAGACCTTCGTGCATATTCATTTAAATCATTGATGTCAGTAAATGAATAATTTTTAAGCTCTTCAAATAGCTTTTCGTATTGAATTCTCTGTTTTTTGTGCGGAGAGAAAGCTTCATCAAAAATTTTAGGGTCAATTTCGTAGTTTCCGAATAAAGAGGTACTCATTTCTTAATTATCAAGGGTGTTTGGGTGGATTAAAGTTTATTTTTAAACCTTAGTCTTGTGCTTTCAACGTTTTATTTAGGAATTAAGTTATAAAAATAAGTAGCGGAGTTGAAATTTGTTTGAATATTGAAATATGACATGCCTGAAAATGGTTATGAGGTAAATAGGTGCCACAATAAACATCCATTTACCGCATGAATTATAATACTGAATTGCAATCGAATGAATCAGATTTTGCCAAAACACCTCCACCAGTAATGCTGAAATTGGTAATGTTCACGTGGATTGGTTTATTGACGTTTTGAATTGCTCCAAGTTGAAAACCAATGTTCACTGTACTTGTTCCATAATCAGCTTTGGTAGCCGTGGACGTAATAGGTTCTATAACGCCAATTAAATTCTTGTAATAAACGATGGTGGTTATGGTAAGCGCACTTCCTGTCCTCTTGATTTTTAAGGTGCCTTTTAAATTGCCACCTTGATTGATAAATCCTTTTGTAGTAGCATTGCTACCTGCAAATATGGACGAGGCCAAACCTGAAGAAACATTTGCGATTCCGGTATTGGCAACTTCAGCCTCTGCCATTGGAATAGCTGCAAACTGGAAAAATGCAGTGCAAGTATCCGTAAGAACTCCTGGATTAAAATCTTCAAATTCTGCCTGTGCTTCAAAATCACCTGAAACGGACGCTTGGTTCACGGTTAAATTTACCCCTGCTACCAAGTTCGGTGCGGACAAAACCAATGCTCCTGCATTGATTGCTGCTATGGCAGTGGAAGTACTCAACGGTTTTACGCTTACCCATTTTTTTGCACATACGTTCGTAGCATCAGCTACTTTGTCGCAGCTGGAGAACAACAATACATAACTTGCAATACAGGTTAATAGAATTAATTTTTTCATGATTTATTGATTTGGTATGTTTTGTTCTTTTACTTTAATTTCTTTCTCCGTGTATTTTGAAGGACATTTCATCAGAATTTTATCTGCCTTGAAGACGTCACCCTGCACATTACCAATGATGACTACTTTTTCTGAACGTTCAAAGTCTGCAGGTTTGGGACTACCAAATACTACTTTCATTTGTACATTCGTGGTGTCTTTTAGAATAAATGAAAAGTAGTTGGCATCCACTTCAGGGTTGTATTCCATGCCGATGATTTTTTTGTTTTCATCTTTCAGTAATGTACCTACTACGTGAATTTTGCTATGGTCACCATTTTTGTCCATTGCTTTGGCTTCATCAAAAGTCAAATAAGCACTTGAACTTCCTGAAGTAGAAATGATGGCACCAATGGCTATGGCAATCACGATGATGGCAATGATATGTGTTTTTTTCATGGGGTATTTTTTAGGCCTGGCTGTTTTCCTCCAAACGCTTGATTTTTCTTTCAAGCATAATCAAGAAAATGACTATTCCAATAAGGATTACTCCTGCAACTGCAATGACTACATATATTTTCCCGTCTTGACGAAAGGTATCAGCCATGGTTGGCGTTGCTGCGGTAGTTTGAGCAAATGCAAATAGAAGAGTGGTTAACTGTAACAGCAATGCAACAAGAATTTTTTTGGTCATTTTGGTTTGAATTTTCAGTGTGAAATTTTCTTTGTAGAAATATTAGGCGTTTAAATTTTCCTGGTTTTCTTCGATTGTCCTGGTTCTCACCCTTAGGTTTGCAATCCAAACGCCGAGTAATATCCAGCCAATTACCGCAGGATAAAATACCATACGCATGTTGTTATCGAGGTCATAAGAATTGAATCCAGGATTTCCACCATTTCCAGGATGGAGAGAATCGGTTAATCTTGGCAAAATGAAAATCAAAGGAATCATTGCCGAAAAGGCAAAAATATTATATACAGCACTGATTTTTGCACGTTGTTGTTCATCATCAAAAGAAGAACGCAATACCATGTAAGCCAAATAGATAAGCAAGCTTATCGCTGCACCATTGAGTTTATAATCTTCTTTTACCCAGTAATCACCCCAGGTAAATTTTGCCCATATCATGCCCGTGATAATGCCTAGGATTCCAAACAAAATACCTGTATTGGCAAATTCAGCAGCTACAATATCATATTTTGAAAGCGGGTTGTTGAGGTATTTGATGGCATAAACCATAGAAACCGTAAACATCACCGTCATGCAAAACCACATCGGTACGTGAAAATACAGGTTACGAATGGTTTCGTTGAGAATGTCTAACCGTGGTACAGTACCCAAAAACCCTCCGATGATGGTATAAAACAAACAGCCTACACAAAGCACTTTCCACCAATGTTTTTTCATAATTTGATCTAAGTTTTAAAACTCTTTACGCTGTACTCAGTACTGTTTTTACGTTCGCCAAAGGTAAGGAAATAGTAAATATGAAATAGTGACCACAATCATATTTATCGCTGCCAACGTAATCAATTCATCGTAACTATTGCTCAATGCCAATCCATCCATGGCATTTTTGGATATTTTTATCAGCATTATCAGCATGGGTAATATCACCGGGAATCCCAATATGGCCATCAATGTTCCTCCGTTATTGGCTTTGGAAGCTATGGCCGAAATCATCGTGAAGGAGGATGAAAATCCTATGCCTCCCAATAGCACATTGAGCACAAATAAGGTCATGTCTTGAACCGGATTTCCTATAATCAAGGAATATACTGATAAACCAACAATTGACAGTACCAACATCAATAGGGCATTGTATAAAATTTTGGAAACAATAACCGCCTGTGGACTGACAAGGGTATAGTAATACAACAAACGTCCTTTTCCTTCTTGTACAAAGCTTTTGGCTATGGCATTTACGGCGGTGAACAACATGATGATCCAGAAAAGTGTGTTCCAGGTGATGGGATGAATTTCTCCATTGCTGAACCTGAAACTCATGTAGCAAACAAACACGGTGCTGACAATATACAGCATCATGCCATGTAAGGCATAGCGTTGTCTCAACTCCAAAAGGAGGTCTTTGGCGACTAAAAATTTTATTTCCTGGATAAGATTCACGTGATGCAATTTAATACATTTATAGATATGAATTAGTATCAGGCTAGAATAATGTCATCCCTTTGGGATTATTATTTTCCAGGTTTCCCTTTGGGTTGATTTCCTCCTCCTTGTGGTGCTCCGCCACCGCCTTCCATAGTGTTGGCATCGTTTTCTTTTTTCATGTCATCGTTGCTAACAGATTTTTTACGTCTTTGTTTTTCAGGACTGGTCATTCCTCCCAAATTCAAACTAAAGGTTATTTTAAAACTTGAGTTATGAAATACAACGGTGCTTTTTTGACTGATTACAGGAGAGTTCAATTGATTTCTCATGTAGAAGGAAGGCGTGAAAAAATTGTCAAACCCAAAGCCTAAGCTTGCTTTTTTGTTGTTGAAATCTTTCTTAAGCCCCAAACTGTAAATGCCAAATCCTCCTTGAAAACCTTGTAATTGTACTTGTTGTCCTCTATAAAAACCAAACAATTGTACACTCCATTCTTTGGGTAATTTATAGGCTCCTGTTGCCCTGTATCCTACTACCCATCCTTGGTTGGTGGCGTTGTATAAATAATTGGAAACATTGTTACTCAAATAGGCATAGTAAATATCAACACTTCCATTGAGGGTTAATTTATTGCTGAACATTCGGGTATTGGCAAAAATATTAACGCCATAAGCATCTTCCTGTCCAATATTTTTGTAGGTGGTTCTGATGGTATCTCCAATAATATCCCTTATACTTTGAATGGAGTTGTTGGTGTTTCTGGCAAAAGCAGCGATAGACAAATTTGTGCTTTTGATCATGGTACTGTATGCCAATTCGTAGTTGTTGGTGTATTCAGGACCTAAGTTTGGGTTTCCAATGGTAATATTTAATGGATTGGTGGTTTGGAAATTTGGGTTCAAAAACTGTAAAGAGGGTCTTTGAATTCTTCGGGTATAAGATGCTTTTAGTGTATTTCCATTGGCCAATCGTTTAGAAACATTGATACTTGGTACCAAGATGCCATAAGCAGGAATGACAACTGAAGTGTCGCTTCCAAAGGCCGCATTGATAGTAGTGTATTCGTACCTTGCACCAGCTTTTAAGCTGTATGTTTTGAAAAAATTAAGGGTGTAGGATAAATAACCGGCCGTTACGTTTTGGTTGTAGTTAAAGGAGTTGCTCAACTGCGTATTGGTTGAAGGTACAAATTCACCATTCAAGCCACTGGCAAATAAATATTGGTAATCACTTGATACTTTTCGGGTAATGTTTTTAACTCCGAGTTCTATTTGTTGGTTGCTGTCTAAGGGCGTTTGAAAATCTGCCTGTAAGGTGAATTCCTGGTTTCGGCTTGAGTTCAGATTTTTTAACCTGTTGGGTACAGGTGCTAAAGTAGTATTGATGAAATCATTGGTTCGGTCATTGGTACTGTACAAAGTCATGAAATTGAATTCCCTTTGAGGCGTATCAAAGTACCTGGTATAATTTAAATTGGCATCAATGGTTTTGGATAAATCGGCAATGGTGGTATTTCTTAAACTCGAACTCAATAAAGAGTCAAGGGTAGAAGAATGTTTGTATGTGGTGGTTTTTAAATCGTTTTGGGCCAGGTCAATATTTTTGAATGAATATTTTATGGATGAATTGATAAAGTTTTTTTTATTGATATCATAATCCCAACCCAAAGTATATGCTCCAAAAACACGTTGGTTTTCGGTGTTTGCTGTTTGTTGGTTTAATCTTTGGGTTCCATCCGAATTGGGTGTGATTTGGATGTTTTCAAAACTTCCAGGAACATTGTACACTGCCCTGCCATGACCGCCCAAAGAGAATCCCATTTTGCCTCTTCTATAAGCGCCATTGAGTCCTAAACTCGACATTCTATAGCCGGCACTGGCATCGATATTCATGGACTGCCCTTCTAAATTGTTCTTTTTAAGAATGATGTTGATGATTCCTGCCGATCCTTCTGCGTCATATTTTGAAGAAGGGGAAGTGATTACTTCTACACTTTTGATTTGGTCACCCGGAATTTGTTTTAAGGCATCGGCGACACTTCCGGCAGTAATCGTAGAGGGTTTGTTGTTGATCAAAACTTTCACATTCTGACTTCCTCGCATCGACACATTTCCGTCCAAATCTACAGAAAGCATGGGCGCTTTTCGCAAAACTTCACTGGCATCGGCGCCTTTGTTGGTGGGGTCAGCTTCGGCATTGTATACCGTGCGGTCTACCTTTTCCTCAATCATGGCGCGCTCGCCTTTTACAACAACTTCATTTGTAATTTGCACCATCGGAGCAAGCGAAATGTTTTTGTAAGTAAGGATATTGTTTTCTGAAGTAATGTTGATATTGTTAATGACCTTAGATTTGTAACCTATAAAAGCGACTACAAGTTTGTACGTACCTTCGTTAATTTTATCAAGGGTAAATTTGCCTTTTTCATCAGCCATAGCGCCGTTTACGGCTTTGCCGGTAGCGGTATTTATCAGAGAAATGGTGGCATATTCTATCTTTTCCTGGGTAAGGGAATCAACTATTGCTCCTTTGATTACGCCGCTTCCAACATTTGAAGAGTTAGGGTTTGTTTGTGCCATTGAAAATCCAAGACATACAAACAGGAAAAAAACAATGAGGTTATATTTTTTCATACGATTTTTAAAACAACAAATCTCCACAATTTAACTTGAAAAAAAAACTACAAAGGTTTATTTGTCAGGGCAAACGCATTAAAATAATTTGAAAGAAAACTCGATATGAAAGGCCTCATCCCAAACCCTTCTCCAATGCTATTAACTTAGCGAAACACTGCCATTAGTATAATTAAATATGCAGGAATAATCCTATATGATTA
>CALPQG020000034.1 GCA_943325655.2 Bifidobacterium breve
CCTACTTGGGCATTTACCCCCCCATAAAGCACTGAAAATCAGTGTACTAAATGCGGTTTTTAAGAATTGTTTTTTCATAGTGATGAATGGTTTTTGATTTTTTTTGTGAGCGTTTTATATTGGGGTGATGTATTAATCAAACAAACTTAAACTTTATATTCTTATTTTCATAATTACAAGAAGGCTATTTTTTCGAAAAAATAAGTAAATTCATGGCGGTGACATTTAGTATGCTACATTTCAAATATAAGCTTTTGGGGTTATTGGCACATGTAAAGGAGAGTCATATTAGTTATTGATGTATTAAAAGGAAAAGTTCCTCGTTTGGAGCTGGGAGCTACAGAAAAAGGGTACAAAAAATATTGAATCCTGACAAAATCGATTTTATTTAATACCTTGCTTTGACATATTTTACCACATGAAAATAGTTATATCACCTGCCAAGTCATTAAATTTTGAAAGCCCTTTGCCTGTAGCGCTTTATACAAGTCCTTGTTTTTTGAGTGATTCGAAAAAGGTTATCATGGAAGTGAAAAAGAAAAGCCCTGTAGAATTGGCTGATTTGATGGACATTTCGTCCAAACTGGCAAACCTTAACTGGCACAGGAACCAAGTTTGGAAAGCACCTTTTACTCCTGAAAATGCGCGACCCGCCATGTACGCTTTTGATGGCGATGTATATACTGGTTTGGATGCGTATAGCATTGCACCACATAAAATTGAAGCCTTACAAAATAAACTCCGTATCTTATCTGGTTTGTATGGTTTGCTCAAGCCTTTGGATTTGATACAGCCATACCGTTTAGAAATGGGAACCAAACTGCCAATTGGCGACGCCAAAAACTTATATGAATTTTGGAAACACACCATTACTTCAAGCTTGAATAAAGAACTTGATAAAGGAGAATTGTTTGTCAATTTGGCCAGCAACGAATATTTTTCTGCCATAGATGTCAAGAAATTAAAAGTGCCTGTAATCACACCCGACTTCAAAGATTACAAAAATGGACAGCTGAAGACAATCAGTTTTTTTGCCAAAAAAGCCAGGGGAATGATGGTGCGTTATATTCTTGATTCCGATGCCCAAACCATTGATGATCTCAAAGGATTTAATTATGATGGTTATGCGTTTGACGTTAAACATTCAACGGCAAACAATTTGGTATTTATAAGGTAAGTTGTGCTCATTTTTTAACACCATCTTTTATGTATATAAAAAGCATCATTGCCCAACAAATGCTATATTTGGGCTTTATTTAGAAAAATTACCACCATGCTTACAGACAATATTTTATTGAAATCAAATTTCAATACCCCATTCAACACCATTCCTTTTCAGCAAATCACGTTGGAAAATTTTAAGGAAGCATTTCCGGTTTTAATTGCGGGAGCGAGGGAAGAGTTTTTGGCTTATTGTGCAGATAAAAGTGGCAATACCTATGCAAATGTGTTTGATGTCGTAAGTCCAGAACAGGATAAATTAGACCTATGTGCCAGTATTTTTTTTAACCTAAACGCTGCTGAATCTACCAAAGAAATGCAGGTTTATTCCCGAGAGGTAATTGCCGAATTGACCAAATTTGGCCTGGAGAAAAGCCTGAACCTGGATAATTTCAAACGTGTAGAAGAGGTTTATCAAACCACTGACAAATCAATATTAAGCACTGAAGAATTCAGGTTGCTTGATGATGTATATAAAAATGCGCTCAAAGGCGGGATCAATTTACCCGAAAAAGAGAAAACAAATTTAAAAGAATACAGTGAATCCTTGGCAAAACTGAGTCAGGAATTTGGTGAAAATGTACTCCACGCGACCAATGAATTTCAGTTTTTGGTGAACGATATTTCCAATTTGGAAGGCTTGCCCGAAGATGAAATCGCACAAGCTAAAAATGCTGCGGAAGCCATAGGCAATAAGGACGCGTGGTTATTTACCGGCCAATTTACGTCTTATTTCCCCTTGATTAAATATGCCAAAAACAGGGAAATTAGAAAGCAAATCATGACCGCCATTGGTGCTAAAAATAGTGTAGGCAAATACAACAACCAAGACATTATCAAGGCCATCGTCAACCTGCGTATTCAAAAAGCCAATTTACTTTCTTATCCTACCATTGCTGCCATGATTCTTGAAAACCGTATGGCGAAATCGCCTGAAAATGTGAAGGCATTTTTACAGGATTTTGAAGCGCCAGCAAGAGAAAAAGGCTTGGTGGATGTAGCGGAGTTGAAGGATTTTGCTTTAAAAATGGATGGAATATCCAGTATACAAGCATTTGATGTAGCTTATTACAGCGAAAAACTAAAACAGGAAAAATACAGCATCAACACTGAATTACTGCGGCCTTATTTCTCTTTGGAAAAAGTGGTCGCAGGGGTGTTTGAATGCGCCAAGAGGTTGTTTCAATTGGAATTTATCCCCAATAAATCTATTGAAGTGTATCACCCTGATGTGACGGCTTATGAAGTTAAGAAAACAGACGGTACTTTTGTCGGGATTTTTTATGCTGATTTTCATCCCCGTGAAGGGAAAAAAGCAGGGGCTTGGATGACTTCTTTCAGGAACCAGTATGTTGAAAATGGGGTAGAACATCGTCCTCATGTGAGTATTGTTTGTAGTTTTACAAAACCTACCGCTGACAAACCATCCTTGTTGGCATTTTCAGAAGTGACGACTTTGTTCCATGAATTCGGTCATGCCCTTCATGGCTTGTTGGCCAATGGAAAATATGCGTCCATGTCGGGCACTTCAGTGCTTTGGGATTTTGTGGAATTGCCTTCTCAGTTATTGGAAAATTGGTGTTATGAAAAAGAGTGCCTAGATTTATTTGCAGCGCATTACCAAACCGGAGAACCTATTCCAGAAGCATATATTGAAAGAATTAAAGCCAGTGCCACTTTTATGAGTGGATTGGGTACTTTACGTCAGGTATTTTTAGGAACGCTAGACATGGCTTGGCATACCATAGAAAAACCTTTTGAAGGAAATGTGATGGAATTTGAGAACGCCATCAATGAGAAATTTGCCTTTACCGAGCGACTTCCAAATGAATGCATGAGCACTAATTTCTCTCATATCTTTCAAGGAGGATATACCGCAGCGTATTATTCTTATAAATGGGCAGAAGTACTAGAAGCAGATGCTTTTGAATTGTTTCAGGAAAAAGGAATTTTCAATGCCGAAGTGGCCCATGCATTCGAACAACACATTTTAAGTAAAGGCAACAGCGAATCTCCAGAAATTCTCTTTGAACGTTTCAGGGGCCGGGCAACCAATAACCAAGCTTTGTTGAAGAAGTTGGGTTTCGGGAGGCAGGAGTAACCGATATGGAGACTAAAATGTCGGTTTGAAAACCTCTAAATCTGTGTAAAGGTGGCTCTTGTAATTTTTAACGCAGGCTTAAAGATGACATTTATGGTAGGGATTAGTACCCCAATGAAAAAAAATGCCAAAATGTGCGGCATT
This sequence comes from Bifidobacterium breve, assembly GCA_943325655.2. Taxonomy (GTDB): domain Bacteria; phylum Bacteroidota; class Bacteroidia; order Cytophagales; family UBA9547; genus CALPQG02. The sequence goes on from CALPQG020000034.1 coordinate 3,467, forward strand.
ACAGGCTTAGCAGCATACGAGTAAAGAGGGTCGAATTCGATGGGTTTAAAATTAATTTTTGTAGCAATGGAAAAAAGCAATAAAATAATTGTAAAAGGGACAAAAATAACCATACTCGCTCAAAACGAAGTAGATTTTATCAGTCTTACGGATATGAATCAGGGCTTTAAAGAAGGCAGCGGTTTAATTAGTAAATGGATTACGAATAAAAACACGCTTGAGTATTTAGGGATTTGGGAAAATATAAACAATATCCTTTTTAATTACCCCGAATTCGGGGTAATTGAAAAGGAAGCAGGTGTGAACCGATTTATCATGTCCGTCGGTCAGTGGATTGAAAGAACAAAAGCCTCGGGGATGGTAGTAAAAGCAGGTAGATATGGTGGTACTTATGCCCATAAAGACATCGCTTTTCACTTTGCCATGTGGCTAAGTCCCGAATTTCAAATTTATCTTATCAAAGAATTTCAACGCCTTAAAGAAGAAGAACAAAAACAAATCGGCTGGACAGCCAAACGAGAATTGGCTAAAATCAATTACCATATTCATACCGATGCCATTAAGCATAACCTCATTCCTACAGCATTAACACCTGCCCAAACTTCTGTCATTTATGCCAACGAAGCGGATGTATTAAATGTGGCATTGTTCGGAATAACAGCCAAGCAATGGCGGGAAACCAACTCCGAATTGAAAGGAAATATGCGCGATTACGCCAATATCAACCAATTGATTTGTCTTGCTAACATGGAAAACCTTAATGCCGTTTTTATCCAAGAAAATATGCCACAAAAAGAAAGACTTATAAAACTAAACAAAATAGCCATCCAGCAAATGATTGTATTGCAAGAAGTGGGGAATAGAAAATTATTAAAATAAATGAGTATTGAAGGGTATATAAGACATTAAAAGATATTTGATACATATTTTTTGCGATGTTGAAAATCTAAACCAATCCATAGTCAAAGAAAATGATATTGTTATTGGAGCAACAGCTGAATAATTCTTTAAATTACTCCGATTTCTCTTTATTGAAATTCATTTTTCCATTTGGAATTCCAATCCTTTCAACCGTTTCTCCATTGACAACATCTTTATAAAAAAGGGGGATGTTATGCTGAGAAATGGTACTTGATTTTTTGTTTATAATTTTTAGCGTTTAAATAATTCTGAAATAATTGATTATTACTTATTTATTTCCTAGCTTTACCATTCACTAACCTAAATACAATGGAACAATACGAAAAATTAAAACAATTAGTACTTGAAGGGGAAGCTGATTTTGCCAAGTTTTTTGACCAAAATAACCAAGCTGCAGGTACCAGAGTTAGAAATAGAATGCAAGCGTTGAAAGCTTTTGCTCAAGAAGTTCGTAACGAAGTAACTGCGAAAAAAAACAGTTAATAAAAAAAGGGCAATTAGCCCTTTTTTTATTTTTTACTCTTTGAATACTTTTTAGCTGAATTAGCCCATATTGGTATATACAGCCTGTACATCGTCATCTTCTTCTATTTTGTCAATCAGCTTTTCTAAGTCTGCTTCCTGTTCTTCTGTAAGTTCAACGGTAGTGTTTGGAATGCGTTGTAAGGTAGCACTTGTTACTTCCAGTCCTTTTTCTTCCAAGGCTTTGGACATGGCTCCAAATTCATTGAAAGCACAATACAGGTACAGCTCATCGTCAACTTCACTAATTTCTTCTAAGCCATAGTCAATCAACTCCAATTCTAGCTCTTCTTTGTCCAGTCCAGCTGCTTTGACCTGAAATACCCCTTTGCGTTCAAACACAAAAGACAAAGAGCCAGAGGTTCCTAAAGTCCCACCGTTTCTACTCAAATAAGTACGGATGTTGGCAACGGTTCTGGTGGTATTGTCGGCGGCACATTCAATGATAATGGCGACACCATGAGGCCCGTAGGCTTCATAAACAATTTCAATGATGTCTTTAAGGTCTTTTTCTGTAGCCCTTTTTACCGCAGCGTCAATACGGTCTTTGGGCATGTTTTGACCTTTGGCATTTTGTATGGCTGTACGTAATCGAGAATTGGTATCCGGGTCGCTTCCTGTTTTGGCGGCCATGGTAATTTCTTTACCGAGTCTAGGAAACAATCTTGACATTGCACCCCATCGTTTCATTTTTCTTGCTTTGCGAAATTCAAAAGCTCTTCCCATGAATGTTGTATTTTAATAAATTGGTTCTGTCTGTAAAAGTACTTAATTATTGATCATCTTAAAATCTAAAACTTAATCCTGTGGTGAAATTTATGCCACTAAGTTTAATGTTTAAATTTTCAGTGCCAGCATCATTTTTAATGGTAGTGGTTTCTTTGTCTGGTTTCCATGTTCCAAAATTATATTCTGCGAATGATAAATTGGCATGACAGCCCAACCATTGTTTGATCAATTGTCTTCTAAAACCTATGGACACTTGCAGGTTACTGCCATTTCCATTGATTTTTGGGACTGTTCGTTTTGGGTTATTGTAATTAGCCGAAGCGTGACACAAGGCCAGTGAAGTATAAATGGTTGTTTTTTCTGTAGAATAAAAATGGTAATACCCTTTAATTCCGATTAATCCTGTGCTGAATGAGGTTCCCAAATCCGGATTGCCAAGCCCCCCAAACTCTATCATCGCTCCAATACCGAATTTGTTTGAAAGGGCATATTCATAATTGATTCCAAATATACTTTGACCTCCATTTCCTGTAGCATTTTTGGTATTGTTGGATGATGATCCATAATTCCCACCGCCCAAACTAACGTCCAAAATACTAACGTGTTTTTTGAAGAAGAATGCAACAATTGGTACACCAGGGAAAAGATTTTTTTTAGGCTGAAAGAATGTCGTGGTTGATTTAAAGGAATTGGAATTGGTTGAAAATAAATTTTGAGCATTAGAAAAAATGGATATAAATACCAAAGCAATTAAAGTCAAGAAGTAGGGCTTTCTCATCGTGTAAGTTTTATGCAATTTTAAAATAAAATAGGGTTTTAAAAAATATTATCGAAGAAGAAATTATCAGAAGCTATTTTTTTACATCACTAAAATGTTACATTTGACTATTCAAATTATTTTAGCGCAAGCATTCATGGAAAAGCCTGGTAACCAAATCAATATAAGAAATAAAAAAGCCTCATTTGAATACCAATTTTTGGATACTTATATCGCGGGTATGGTATTGAGCGGTACTGAAATTAAATCTATCCGATTGAACAATGTGAGTATGGGGGATGCTTATTGTTATTTTATGAATGGTGAAATGTATGTTAAAAGTTTACACATTTCTAAATACTCCCATGGAACCTACCTGAATCATGAACCGATGCAGGAACGCAAACTTTTATTGAAGAAAAAAGAACTGAGAAAAATTGAAAACAAACTTGATGAACAGGGACTGACCATTATTCCTGTGAGGTTGTTTGTGACTGAAAGAGGATGGGCAAAATTAGAAATTGCCGTGGCCAAAGGTAAAAAACTGCACGACAAACGTGATGACATCAAAGACCGCGATGCCAAACGTGAGTTGGACAGGAATTATAAAATGTAATTTTTTTAGTGTTGAATGTGCCGTGTTCAATTTTGAGTAAATAATTCAACTATTTTTTTGAAATATGGTATAGTGTATTAGAATTTGAGATTTTGAGAAGCTAAAATATAGGTATATGAAAAAATTTGGCGTTGCTACCTTAAGTATAATACCCGTTAGAACTGAACCTTCAGATAAAGCTGAACTGTGTACGCAATTACTTTTTGGCGATGAATATGAAGTTTTAGCAACTTCGGAAAATTTGAAATGGTTAAAAATATGTACCATTTATGACGATTATGAAGGTTGGATGGATGCAAAACAACATACGCCACAAGAAATATTGCAAGAAGATAATACGAGCGTAATATCAACGTTAACCCAACAAATCCATACAGAAAATTTTAGTTTCCCAATAGTTTTGGGAAGTGTGTTTCCTTCAATCAAAGAAAATACGTTTGAACTTGCCACACAAAAGTTTTACATACAAACAACACAGGAGACATCGTTTGGTTATTTTGAATTTGCAGCTTTGCAAAGCATTGCTTTTAAATACCTGAATGCACCTTATTTATGGGGAGGCAAAACTCCTTTCGGGATTGATTGTTCAGGATTTGTGCAGCAGGTTTTTAAGATGTGCGGCATTAAACTTCCAAGAGATGCATACCAGCAAGAGTGCTTGGGTATAAATATTGTATTTGGCGAACAAACAACTGGTGATTTGGTGTTCTTTGCCGGAGAATCAGGTCGCGTTATTCATGTAGGATTAATGCTTGACAATGAAACCATTATACATGCCCACGCGTACGTACGCCTAGACCAACTTACTGAACTGGGTATTTTAAATTTGAAAACTAATTTGTATTCACATCGGCTTCATAGTATCAAAAGAATGGGGCCATAAAACATTAAAATTATGAACGGCAGGGTACTTATACTGAACCAGGACCTAAGGGCATTGACAGTATGCAGCGTTCAAAAAGCTTTTGTACTTTTGTATCTTAACAAAGCAGAAATGATCTCAGATGTTGACGATGATTATATTCGCTCAATCTCTACCCAATATCCAATGCCTTCTGTAATTAAGTTGCAATCTTATGTGAATGTTCCCTATAAAAATGTAGCACTCACACGACAGAATCTTTTTAAGAGAGACGGAGGAGTTTGTCAATATTGTGGTTCGCACCGCGACTTGACCCTCGACCATGTTTTCCCTCGTTCTAGGGGTGGCACCACCACTTGGGACAACCTCATTACCGCTTGTAAAAGGTGCAACGCTCGTAAAGGGAGTCATACCCCCGAAGAAGCCAATATGCCGCTCAAATACAAAGCTTTTAAACCCTCTTTTGTCATGTTTTTAAGGGATTTTTCGGACCATAAACGGAATGATTGGGACCATTATTTAGGCACTAAACGAAGCAGCAAAAACAATCACCTCGATTCTTGAAAACACTCCTGTTGTACACAAAACGCTGCTTGTGATAAAGTGGTTGCTTGAAACTTGGCAACCATATCTTCCCAATATTGATTTATTGTCATATTTTTTTTGACAAAGGCCAAAACATTTTTAGGCCATTGCAATATGGAGTTGCTCGAATGGATACTATTCAGTTAACGTCATAAATTTCTTAGTCCCCAGAAAAATTATGTGACACCAAAATTACCATTCCCGACATACAAAAAAAGCATAACCCTCTTGGTAGAAGATGATGCTTTTAGTGATGATAAAATAAGATGTCGGATTATGCTTCTACGGCTTTGCTTGCTTTTCTGTAAACAAAAGAAGTATAAATATGTCTTCTTGCAAAACGGGTTTTAGTGTCTGAGTTTAAGAATTTTTGGTACGTTGTTTTTGGTACTTCAAAATACTCATAGCTGCTGCTGTCTAAAAAGATAATTTCAAGGGTTGTTCCTTTGTATTGGAAATCAGAAATGCCTGAATTGCTTACCGTAAGGGTATATTCCTCTTTGTTGGCTTCCATGGTTTCAGGAGCAATACTTACCAATATATGGTAAGCTTCAATAATTGCTTTACTTTTTTCTTCTGCCGCTAATCGTCCTGGTTCGTCATTGACAAATTTATCAGGATGACATTCTTTCATGAAATTTCTGTAAATGGCTTTAATTTCTTTTAATTCTGAGGTTTTGGTCACCCCCAAAAGTTTTCTGTAATCGGCAATTTTTTTCATGAAATATTTAAGAGGATAATGTTAGATCAAGTTATAGTTTACCATAACCTTGAACCAACTAATTTTGTGTATTTAATCTATAAGGGTAATTTCAACCGTTCAAAAGCAGTTATTTTACTTTCGAATTTCAGTTTATTTATCCAGTTTAACGGCAACAGCATTTGGACCTTTAGGACCCATTTCAATTTCGAAAGTAACTTTGTTGTTTTCTTTGATTTGATCAATCAAACCATTGGCATGTACAAAAATACTGTCTTGATTGGCCATGTCTTTGATGAATCCGTAACCTTTTGATTCATTGAAAAAAGTGACAATTCCTTTTCTTACCACATCAACTACAACATTTGGATCGTGTTTTGGAACGCCAATAACAATGTCAGCTTCGTTGATTTTAATTTTTTTGGTTGGATCTGGGGGAGTAGAAGTGATATTCCCGTATTCATCCACATAAGCCATCATGTCCTCAAGACTATTGTTCTCTCCAGCACTGGCTTTTCTTTCTTCTTTTCGCTCTTCTTTTTCTTTTTTCTTTTTTTGTTTTTTCTTTTCTGTTTCTTTTTTATTCCACGTTTCTTGTGATCTTCCCATAATCTTTTTTAATATTGACGGTTAACGTTTTGGTAATTATTATATAGTAAAAATATATTTTGCAAAAGTCCGAGTATTGTGTGAGAATTCCTATTATTATTTTTGCCATTCCAACAATATTACTGAAACTTACAATTGAACAAATAAGAATAGCCTAAAACACAGTAACAATTTGAATGTTAGACCGCTATTTTCTCAAACACCATCAATTTATATTTTTTATTCTCCGCAAATATTTGAGGATTGACAGTGATTAAATTTTTGTCAATTTTTTGTTTGATAAAAGGGAAGATATTTTTGATGGCATAATAAATACCAGGTTGTTTTACTTCTAATTTCTCCAGAGCAAATTGAAATAATGGCAAGCCAATATTGTGCCCCCAAAGGTGAACATAAGCAATGGTAGGCAAAATATTAGGGGTAATATCCTGTTCGAATTTCAGTTCCCAACCATGCGTTTTTAATTTCTCTAAAAATGAATTCCAGTAATGTCCTGATTTTTCTGCACCATCTCCAATCCTGAAATAATCGCAGGCTATCCAGGTAGCATTTGGTTTTGAAATTTTATGTAACAACGGCAATGATCTGTCTAAATCAAGGTATTGCAAACTTTCTGAAGTAATCAAGGTTCCAAACCTGTTCAGGTTTTCAGCCAATGGAATGTCTTCGAATTTACAATGGTAATTTTGGATGTCAGGATATTTACCTGAGATATAATGAATTTGCGTGTTGTCGGGAGTTAAGGCAACCGCTTTAAGGTTTTTATCTTGTAACAATTTCAACAAACCACCCATTCCACAACCAATATCCAATACCTGGCCATCCGAATTTTTAATTTTTTCTACCAACAATTCAGCATAACGGTGTTGTGCTCGGTAAATATCATTGAGGGAAATATCTTCTGGCTGTATTGTAGGATCATCAAAATAACCATAATGTAAAAAATCTCCTTTTAAAATCTGAGAATACAATTTTAACTGTGCATCATCTCTTACTCTTTCAACCTTTTTTCTGTTGCGTTGTAATTTTATAATTTTAACTAATTCAAAAGGATTGACTACCTTTTTAATGATAGGTCTGATTTGACTCATAGTATTGGCTAATGTAAAGGATTGTTTTTCAGAGAAGATATTCTCGCAAATAAAAGTAAAAAAAAATACTTGACTTTTTACTTTTTTCTGGCAAAATGTGAGAATGTTATTTTACAATAAATTGCATGAATAACTGGTTTTGGAATTGAGGTAATCAAACTTTTGGGCCAAAGCAGAGCTCATGAGCAAGTCTTTGGTAATGTACATAGTACGAGATAAAGTCAATTGTTTCGAAAATTAAAAAAAATCCCTGCCCAAATCAATGGGCAAGGACATTTGAAATTTAAACTAAGCATCTTGGTGCTCATACTCTTCATTCGCAATCTCAACATCCCTCATTGTTTCACATACAATAAGCAAGATGAGTGAAATAAGAGCTGGGAGAAGCATCACGATAGGATCTTCAACAGCAATGTGCATAAATATTGCTCCAAAAAGCAACATTACAAACCCATAAAACGCATACCTTTTAAAGTTGGCGCTCCATGTTTGCATCAGTGCTATTGCGCCAATTATTTTTGCAATAGCAATCATTTTAATAAAATACCCTGGCAATTGAAAATGAATCATATTGTTCATTATTACTGGGCTACTCAAAAGTTGCATAATTCCCATTACGAACATTTGAATACTAATTAACCCAAAGC
>CALPQG020000035.1 GCA_943325655.2 Bifidobacterium breve
ACGTATGGTACCAATCCTGGAATGGGTATAGGGGTAACCCAAATCATTCCTGCTACTTCTTCTGTTCCTTTGTCTGAACAACTTTCTTACCAAAAAGCACTTGATTATATGAGTGTAGAAGGTGGCAAAGAACTGTTAGGCAAAGCGATAGATTATGTATTTATCGGAAGCTGTACCAATTCACGTATTGAAGATTTACGTTTAGTCGCTGATTTCTTAAAAGGAAAGCAAAAAGCCGATGGCGTTGAAGTATGGGTAGTTCCTGGTTCTAAGCAAGTGGAGAAACAAGCCAAAGAAGAAGGACTATACGAAATCTATGCCGCTGCCGGAATCGAAATTAGAGAACCAGGTTGTTCGGCTTGTTTGGGTATGAATGAAGACAAAATCCCTGCAGGTAAATATTGCGTTTCTACTTCCAACAGAAACTTCGAAGGTCGTCAGGGTCCAAACTCCCGAACTTTCCTTGCAAGCCCGTTAACAGCTGCTGCTGCCGCGGTAACGGGTAAAGTAACGGACGTGAGAACTTTATTGTAGTGTTGAGTTTTGAGTGTTTAGTGTTGAATGAATTGATAATTAAGTGTTTAGTTTTTTGTATAGAATAAATAACTAAAATCATATCATTAGAATTATACAATTTTAAGGCATTCTTCATTGAAAACATGACACAAAAAGCAATAAACTAAAAAATGAATTATAAAGATTGAGTAATGTTTTACTTAAAACTTAAAACTCATCACTCAACACTAAAAACTAAAAAGCCGTGGCTAAAAAAACATTCAAAAATATAGTTTCTCAAATTGTTCCGTTAAACATTGAGAACGTTGATACTGATCAAATTATTCCTGCAAGATTTTTAAAAGCAACTACCCGTGAAGGTTTTGGCGATAATTTATTCCGTGACTGGAGATACGAATCAGACAACCAATTGAAAGCTGATTTTACTTTAAATGATCCTGCTTATAAAGCTGGTAAAGTGTTGGTTGCGGGAAAAAACTTTGGTTGCGGATCGAGCCGTGAACATGCTGCCTGGGCATTGGTAGATTACGGATTTGATGTCGTGATTTCAAGTTTCCTTGCGGACATATTCAAAGGCAATGCCTTGAACAATGGCTTACTGGCGATTCAGGTTTCTGAACCGTTTTTGGCAAAAATATTTGCAGCCTCTGCTGCTGATATCAATGCGAAAATCGAAGTAGATTTGGAAGCGCAATTGGTGAAATTACCTTCAGGTGATCAAGAAGCATTTGAAATCAATCCATACAAAAAAACATGTTTGTTAAACGGCTATGACGATATTGATTATGTATTGAGCTTAAAATCTGAAATCGAAAAATACGAAGCGAGCAAAGCATTTAATTTTTGCTAGTAAAAGATTTATTTAATAAATATATTTAAGCAACTAAAATTATCATGATGACTCGTCAAGCTATTATAGACAAAACCATTCAAATGATTAATCAATTGCCTAATGATAAGGCGATTGAAATAGTTGATTTTGCTGAATTTATTATTAAAAAATATGAAGATCAACTACTTGTCAATGCCATTCAACAACTGAATAGTGAAAGCAAATCGTTTGAGTTTTTGAATGAAGAAGAAGATTTATATACAGTTTCAGATATAAAAGAAAAGTATAATGGCTAAGGGAGATATCGTATTAATTCCATTTCCATTTACTGATTTATCAAGTCATAAACTTAGACCTGCACTTGTTTTAGTTGAATCAGATTTAGATTTGACTTTAAGTTTTATTACAACTCAGATCAAGTGGAAAGAGGATACTGATATTGAATTAGCACCTAGTAATAAAACAGGTATTAAAAAGCAATCATTGATAAGGTTATCTAAAATTGCAACTGTTGATAAATCCTTGGTTATTGGTAAATTAGGTCATCTACAGACTATTGAGTTTAAAGAGTTGGATGTGAAGTTGAAAACACTATTCAAACTTCAATAAACAAACAATTGAAATTCATAAATGAAAATATATTTTATTCTTCGATGAATTTTATTTAACATTCTATTATATTATTTAGATAATTATGAAAACATCTATAAATGATCGAAAATTAAACATCATTGAAAATGTACCTTTAATTAAGGATGATGAATTAATTAAAAAAATAGAAAAATTAATTGCTAAAAGCATTTCTAATGAGTTTCATGAACCTACTAAAGAATATTTAATAACTAAAGCACAACAAGCAAATAAAGATATTAAGGACGGAAATGTTAAGTCTGTTAGTGATTTAGAACGTGACATAAAAAAATGGTGATATGCAAATATTATGGACTGAAATTGCAATCAAGTCTTTAAATAATATTTTTTATTTTTATGATAAATTTGCAGGTAAAAAAGTAGCGAAGAGTATGGTGACTAATATTATTAATTGTTCCAAAACACTCAAAAAGCATCCTTTTTCTGGAATTGAAGAACCAGCACTTGCCGAATTAAATCAAGGGCACAGGTTTTTAATTTGTGGTTATTACAAAGTATTCTATATTATGAAGGTGAAAAAATATTTATTACAGACGTATTTGATACACGTCAAAATCCAAATAATACATTTAAAAAGTTAATTCATTAATGAAAAAAAACATACTAGTAATTCCTGGTGATGGAATTGGTCAGGAAGTGACTACTTGGGGTAAAAAAGTATTGGAAGCTATCGGTACTAAATTTGGACATGATTTCACTTTTGATGAAGCCTTGATGGGACATGTGGCCATCGAAGCCACTGGAAATCCTCTTCCAGATGAAACCTTAGAAAAAGCCAGAAAAACAGATGCCATCCTTTTTGGAGCCATTGGTCATATCAAATACGACAATGATCCTTCAGCGAAAGTGAGACCTGAACAAGGTTTATTGAAAATTAGAAAAGAACTTGGTTTGTACGCCAACCTTCGTCCTATCAAATTGTTTGACGAATTGTTAGGGGCTTCAAGCATCAAACCTGAAATATTAAAAGGCGCTGATATTCTTTTCTTTAGAGAATTGACTGGTGACGTATATTTCGGTGAAAAGAAACGTTCCGAAGATAGAAATACCGCTTCTGATTTGATGGTCTATTCCCGTTATGAAGTAGAACGTATTGCCAAAATGGCTTTCGAAGCGGCACAAGTAAGAAGCAAAAGACTTTGTTCTGTAGACAAAGCCAATGTATTAGAATCGTCTCGTTTATGGAGAGAAGTGGTACAAGAAATGGCTTTACAATATCCTGACGTCACCACAGAGCACATGTTTATTGACAATGCTGCCATGCAGTTGATCAAAGATCCAAAACGTTTTGATGTAGTATTGACCGCCAATTTATTTGGGGATATTCTTACCGACGAAGCGTCTCAAATTGCGGGTTCTATGGGCATGTTAGCGTCTGCCTCAGTAGGAGATAGCGTTGGTTTTTATGAACCAATTCACGGTTCAGGCCATGACATCGCGGGCAAAGGCATTGCCAATCCATTGGCCTCTATTTTATCAGTTGCTTTGATGTTAGAAATTTCATTTAAGCTAACCAAAGAAGCCGAAGCCATCATTGCTGCAGTTGACCAAGCGTTGAAACAAGGTTTCAGAACGGGTGATATCGCTGATGCTACTACACCAAAAGATAAAATTTTAGGGACCCAAGCCATGGGCGAAAAAATCGTGGCGTTGTTGTCGTAAAAAGGTTTATTGAAAAATGAATATCATAGAGGGGTAACAAATCATATTGTTGTCCCTCTTTTTGTTAAGTCCAATAAAAAATTATTCATTTCAAGTACTTGATTAATCAACGGAGCTACAGTTTCTTCATCAAAATCAATAAAATCGGAATAATCACTTTCTTGTCTCCATGCAAATAAATTGGAATATAATTTCCCATATTCTATAGAAACAATACCTGGTTTGATATAATGTAAATTAAATTGGGTCTTAATCCCGTTATGTGTATCTGCTTTTATATTGTTTTTGTATAGAAGTGCACTGATAATTTGAAAACTTGAATAATACAAACGATTTACACTTGAATTCCATCTTTGATTTAAAGCGAGAAGTTTAGCATCCTCAAAAAGTTCAATGGATTTTAAAATTCGGTAATCAATATAATCTTGTTTTGTACCAGACATTAGAGATGAATTCCTTCCCTTTTAATATTTTGATATAGCGGTGTTGCTTTGTATTTCTGTTCCCAATCATTTTTTGAAAAAACTAGAATTGAAATAGGTTCGCCAATTTCAATCTCAATATCAAAAACTTCATCTCTGTATTCCTTTTCAATTAATCTGTTTACATGATGTTGATTGAGTAAAATCAATATGTCCCAATCAGAATTTTTATTGGATTCACCTCTAGCGTGAGACCCAAAAAGAATCAAATCAGCCATCGGATTTTTGAGCAATATCTTTGCCTTAATCAAGTCTGTGATATATTTCTCTTTTATATTCATTTATGCAAATATATATTGATTTTAACTGAATTACAAGCAGGTAGAGTGCTTCAAATCAGTTACAATAAATACAGTTTTTAAGATTCAATTCATCATATAATATAGAAAAAACGTTGTCTATCAATTTGGAATCTGCAATAAATATTTCGGGAATTTTATCACAAAGACAGTTTTAAATTGAATTTATAGAATTTTACCTGATTCATTGAATATAATTTTCAGCGAAACCTTTTTCATCTTCCCAAAACAATTCTTTTTCGTCAATTAATCTCCCAATAAGCCTTAATATCTCTATCATTTTCCTATTTTTGTAGGGCTCAACATTGGACTCATCATTTCAAGAGCCATTAGATTATAATTCGAAGATACATGTCAATTTCAAAAACATACAATCCTAAAGAGATTGAAAACAAGTGGTACAGCTATTGGTTAGAAAATAAGTTTTTTCATTCTACCCCAAATCCTGCTAAAGAACCTTTTACCATTGTCATTCCTCCTCCCAACGTCACAGGCGTATTGCACATGGGACACATGTTGAACAATACCATTCAAGATATTTTGGTACGTCGTGCGCGTATGTTAGGGAAAGAAGCGTGCTGGGTTCCTGGAACAGACCATGCCTCTATTGCTACTGAAGCGAAAGTGGTGGCAATGTTAAAAGAAAAAGGCATCAACAAAAAAGACCTGACCAGGGAGGAATTTTTGAAATACGCCTGGGAATGGAAAGAAAAATACGGGGGCATTATCCTCGAACAACTTAAAAAACTAGGCGCTTCCTGCGATTGGGACAGAACACGTTTCACCATGGAAGACGATATGTCTGACGCGGTAATATCGGTGTTTGTTGACTTGTTTAACAAAGGCCATATCTACAGAGGTGTGCGTATGGTAAACTGGGATCCGCAAGGAAAAACGGCTTTGTCTGACGAGGAGGTGATTTTTAAAGAAGTCAATTCAAAATTATATTACGTCAATTACAAAATAGCAGGCGTGGAGGGGCAATTTTTAACCGTAGCCACTACCCGTCCTGAAACGATTTTGGGGGATACCGCCATCTGCGTAAATCCTGAGGATGAGCGTTACAAACATTTGGTAGGCAAAAAAGCCATTGTACCTTTTGTAAACCGCGAAATCCCCATAATTGCTGACGAATATGTAGACATTGCTTTTGGTACAGGCTGTTTAAAAGTTACCCCTGCACATGATATCAATGACTATAACTTGGGTGTAAAACACAAGCTTCCTGTGATTGATGTGATTGCAGATGATGGTACTTTAAACGCTGCGGCTGAGTTTTATGTAGGTGAAGATCGCTTTGTGGTGCGTAAAAAAATTGCCAAAGATTTAGATGCTTTGGGACAATTGCTGAAAGTAGAAGACATCAAAAACAATGTTGGTTTTTCTGAAAGAACCGATGCGGTGATTGAGCCTAAACTTTCTTTGCAATGGTTTATGAAAATGGAGGAACTGGCCAAACCTGCTTTGGATCATGTCATGAACGACGACATACAATTGCATCCTCCTAAATTCAAGAACATGTACCGTTCTTGGATGGAAAATGTAAGGGATTGGTGTGTTTCTCGTCAGTTATGGTGGGGGCAAAGGATTCCGGCTTTCTATTTACCGAATGGGGAATTTGTGGTGGCGACTACGGCTGAACAAGCTTTGGTATTGGCACAAGCCATTGATCCAACGTATCAATTATCTGATTTACATCAGGATGAAGATGTATTGGATACTTGGTTTTCGTCTTGGTTATGGCCAATTTCTGTATTTGACGGCTTCAAAAATCCTGACAATCCTGATATCAATTATTATTATCCTACCAATGATTTGGTAACGGCTCCTGAGATTTTGTTTTTCTGGGTGGCGCGTATGATCATTGCTGGCTATGAATACCGTGGCGAAATGCCTTTCAAAAATGTGTACTTGACGGGGATTGTGCGTGACAAGCAAGGACGTAAAATGTCTAAATCATTGGGTAACTCTCCCGATCCCTTGGATTTGATTGAACAATATGGGGCGGATGGTGTTCGTATAGGCATGTTGTTTAGTTCTCCTGCGGGGAATGATTTGTTGTTCGATGAAAAATCAGTGGAACAAGGCCGTAATTTTAGCAATAAAATTTGGAATGCCTTTAGGTTGGTAAAAGGTTGGGAAGTAATTCCTTTGGAAGGGGAGAACCTGAATAAACCTGCCATTGAATGGTTTCAAGCCAGGTTTGATGCGGTGTTGATTGAATTGGAAGACCATTTTGGGAAATACAAAATGTCGGATGCTTTGATGAGCATGTACAAATTGATTTGGGATGATTTCTGTGCCTGGTACCTCGAAATGGTGAAACCTGGTTACGAACAACCAATTGACCAGGAAACCTACAATGCAACAATACATTTCTTCGAACAAATCTTGAAAGTTGCGCATCCATTTATGCCTTTTATCACAGAAGAATTATGGCATGAATTGGCAGATAGGGGACCTAAAGATTGTATTATCGTAGCCGAATGGCCAAAACCTGACACGGTAAATACTGCGGTGTTGGCGCAAACCGAACAGGTATTTGAAATTATTACCAACGTTCGTAACATCCGAAACAGCAAACAAATTGGCCCTAAAGTACCTTTGGTATTATTGGTAACCACACAAGACCAAAGCATTTACCTGAAATACGACAACTTGCTTAAAAAACTTTCTTGTTTGTCGGCCATTGAATTTGTAACGGAAGAACAACCAGGTGCCATAGGCTTTGTGGTAAAAGCCGACAGTTTATACATTCCATTGGAAGGGGAAGTGGACATGGAAAAAGAGAAAGAAAATATGCTCAAAGAATTAGAGTATAACAGAGGTTTCTTGATTTCGGTAGATAAGAAATTAAGTAACGAACGTTTTGTTTCCAATGCGCCAGAAGCAGTTTTGAACATAGAAAGACAAAAACAAGCCGATGCCATTGCCAAAATCAAATCTTTAGCACAAAGGTTAGGGTCTTTGGGAATAGCTATTTAAGGATGAGTTTTTAGTGTTGAATGTTTAGTGAAAATCACAAATGTTGAGGTTCTTGTCTTCATGAACCTCAGCATTTTAAATATTCAGGTGATAACAGGTTCAAACCTGGTAATGCATTTGATAAATTTTAAACATGCCAAAGAACAATTTTTGGGTGTATGACAATTATCATTTCGAAGAAGCGATAGACAAGGCATTGGTCGATTTAAACACTCCGCCGTCGCTTGCTTGTATCTCTTTTCCTTTTTCCAAAGATCCAAATTGGAAAACAAAACTATATTATACCAATTACAAAGAATTTGTAAAAGAAAGCTTTTTGGAGATTTTGTAAAAGTTTGTAGCTGTTGGAATTGCAAGTGTTTTTATATCAGGTGGATTAACTTCAATAGCCTTTCTAAAAAAGTACTTTTACGGCAAATTGTAATTAAAAAAAAGAAAAGGTGAAGAAGTGAATCTAGTGAGTTTTTTACTAAAAACTCAACACCCACAACTCAAAACTATTTCTTGTTTTTCCCTGCCAATTGACCACAAGCAGCGTCAATGTCCTTACCACGACTTCTTCTTACGACTACCACTACACCACGATCTTCCAAATACCTTCCAAAAGCAAAAAGCTTGTCTTCCGTAGTATTTACAAAATCAGCTTCTTCAATAGGATTGTATTCTATGATATTGATTTTACATGGAATGTGCTTGCTGAACTCATAAAGTTCTTTAGCGTCTTCTAAACTATCGTTAAAATTATTAAAAACGATGTATTCATAAGTTACTTTGGTACCTGTTTTCTCATAAAAATATTTCAACGCTTCGGCCAATGCTTCCAGTGTATTGGTTTCATTGATGGGCATAATCTGGTTACGCTTTTCATCATTTGCCGCATGAAGAGACAAAGCGAGGTTAAACTTAACACCATCATCTCCAAGCTTTTTGATCATCTTGGCTACACCAGCGGTTGAAACCGTAATGCGCTTTGGAGACATGTTCAACCCTTCAGGAGAAGTGATTAATTCTACAGATTTCAATACATTTTGGTAATTCAACAAAGGCTCGCCCATGCCCATATAAACGATATTCGTCAATGGTACATCGTAATGACCTTCAGCCTGATTTTTTATATGAACCACCTGGTCATAAATCTCTGCGGGTTCCAGATTTCGTTTCCTGTCCATATAGCCGGTGGCACAAAACTTACAGGTTAACGAACAGCCCACTTGTGAAGAAACACAGGCCGTCATTCTGTCGTCGGTTGGAATTAAAACGCCTTCTACAATATTGTTGTCGAAAAGTTTAAAAGTCGATTTGATGGTTTTGTCTCTGCTGATTTGTTTTTGATCAACAGTTACCGCATTGATTACAAAATTTTCATTTAAATGAGCTCTCAAAGCCACAGACAAATTAGACATACAGTCAAAATCATGCGCTGATTTTTTCCATAACCATTCTAAAATTTGCTTGGCCCTAAACGGTTTTTCATCAATAGAAACCAAAAAGTCTTTTAGTTGTACTGGAGTTAAACTTCTTATATCTGTTTTGTTTGAAAGAGTGCTCATTTGCCAAAGATAGTTACTGGTAATTTAATCTTGATAAATAAAAGAGTTAAATATTAGGTTAAATTATTTTAAAATAAATTCACGGGTGTCTTTACTGAAATAATTGTCTAGTTCTTGTTCATCTTGAGTAACGATTGCAACTTCAATCTTATGTTTCCCTGGTTTCAAACCATGAATAACAAAAGGCACCCATTTATCAGCAAAAAAATCTACGCCATCAATTTTTACCCTTACCAAATTATCCTCTGCAGTTAAGGAAGTATTGACCAAAATAAAATCTAAAACTACCACACCTTTCTCTGTTGGCATGGGTCTATTGATAAATATCATGGGTTGTTCTTTATCAATAGCAGTCTGTTTTTCTTCAATTACTTTAAACTGGTAAACTTTAACAGAGTGTCGAGATTTAATAGAAATTCCTCTATAATTGCACAAATAAGCCACGCTGATATAGGAATCTTTGGGTAGTTTAATAGGTGTTTGGGATTTGAATAAATACTTTTTAAAATTGTTTTTAATAACAATTCGAGTTGCTTTGCCATGCTCAGCGGTTAAATCTTTCGATAACAATGCTAAGTTTACGTCAGCAGTTTTAAAAAATAGCGTATCCACTGCTTCTGCTTCAAGATCAAGGGTATCTAAAAAATCTTCATGGCCTTTATGTTCTCTCAAACTTACTTTAGTGTCTGTTCTTTCATATAATTTTTTTCTTACATGATGTAAACGACCAGTATTATCACTTCCAGTTGTTTCCAATTGTTCGCCAGTTGTACAAGCACTTAAAAGCAAAGAAATAAAGCAAAAAAATGAAGGGATGAATGTAATGTATATTTTTTTCATATTGGTTTTTCAAACATATCGTTTGGTAGTTTAACACAAACGAATAATTTCAAATTAAAGATACATTGAATTAAATGGTAGAAAAAACTTTTAAACTGATTTCTAATCACCTAAAATAATAGTAGAATATTTATAGATTATTATACTGCTGGAGCAAGAATTCAATGGTTAGAACGAAAAAAATTATCCAATATTATAGCTGTAGCAATCCCCGCATTTAATGATTCGGCCCTGCCAGTTCCTGGAATATGAATTTTTTTGGTAATGAATGGAGCAATAGAACCGTTGATGCCCTGAGACTCATTTCCTATGACAATACAAACCTGCTTATCGCTTTTAAGAGGTGTATGGTGTAAATTATCTCCTTCTAAAAAAGCACCATAAACTTCTACGGCATCAGTATCTTCAAAAAAATGTTTTAAATTTTGATAACTTAATTGTACTCTAGCAAATGAACCCATCGTTGCGGCAATTACTTTAGGACTATATACATCCGTGGTATCTTCAGAACAAACTATATGATTGATGCCGTACCAATCGGCTGTTCTGATAATTGTTCCTAAGTTTCCAGGATCTCTGATACCATCCAAAACTAGAATAATTTTAGCTGTAGCTATATTTTCAAATTTGTTTTTGGACGGAATAGCAACGATGGCAATGGCGGCATTGTTATTTTCAAACGATCCAGCCTTGGTCAATTCATCTTCAGTACAGATTTCAAAGGGTAGCCGACCAAATAAAAGATGAAATTCGTCGTGAAAACTTTCGGAGCAAAACACCATTTCCACTTTGAGGTTTGACTGCAACAATTCAACCACACTTTTGCTTCCTTCTACTAAAAATTGTTGCTGCTCCTGTCTGTATTTTTTAATTTGCAGAGAATTAATGTATTTTAGCCACTTCTTAGAAATCATTGTTGAATAAATTTAGAATACGATATTACAAAATTATGCTTTGTTTCACAATGCTCGCCCTGAGTAGTTGTGTAAATACACGTTGGTTAAAAACGAGAGAATACCTGTTGTACCAACAGAATATTGCTGGTAATGAAGAGGTTAGTACAGAAGAATTGGAGGTATTATACAAACAATTGCCCAATAGAAAAGTACCCATTATTGGTTCTACATTGTATTTATATTTCCATTTATTAGGTCGGGAATTTTACCACAAAAAAAATATCATTGCCGATAGCATTGCTCGAGAAAACAAAGACTCTTTAAAATTGGTTAATTTTTTAAAATCCCATCATAAAAATATTGATGGCAAAGACACACTTGTATTGACTAAAAAAGATTCTTCTCAGCTGACTAAAATAGAAAAGAAACATCAAAAAAAGATGGATAAAATCAAGGTCAGGTTAAAAGAGGGTAATTTTTTTATGAGAACAATAGGAGAGGCTCCGTCACTTTTTGATACCACGAACATTAGCAAAACAGTGAGTCAAATGCATTTGTATTTGAATTCAAAAGGTTTTTTTAAAAACACTGTAAGTTATGATACAACCAGGCTGGGTAAAAATTATTTTGTAAAATACATCATTCATGAAGGATCACCAAGTATGGTCGACAGTATCAAATATGCTATTGAAGATACAACCGTAGCTAA
>CALPQG020000036.1 GCA_943325655.2 Bifidobacterium breve
AAATGTAGTGGTTACTGGAGTTGTCCAGGTAACATTGTCAACACTGGTTGCTATTTCAACATCTTTTGGGTAACCGTTTGAGTTGTCTTGACGATTGAGCATGTCTAGGCCGCTCAGGTTATAACTGCCATTAAGGTTGAAAACAAGAATATGGGGTAGGGGCGCGTTTACTGGCCAATTGTTGTGCCATATCGTAGCCGTATTTCCATCAAACATTTGATTCGCACCACTTCCTGTGGAGAATGAACTTTGGCTTACTACTGTTACTGAAGGAATGGAGAGGATGTCTCCAGCCAATTTTACAATGCTTGTGTTGTTTGAAGTATTGTCAGCTGTTCCATTAGGATTTTCAACGACCACTTTGAATTCAGAAACTGTACTTAAATTATAACTGCCTAAACTTAGTGTTGCTTTTTGGCCGGTAGACATGGTTACTGTTTGAGCTAAGGTTTTGTTTAATACTCCATCGAGGTAAACTTTTATCGTATAGGAGTTGATTGTTGTTGTTCCTGCGTTTATTAATTCTACAACAGGAGTAAAAGATTGCGTGCATTTATTGGCCGTGTTGATGCCTGTAAGTGAATTTATGCCGATGTCAGTTGTACCAACACAAGAGCCCGTCACAGAAATATAATTCGTAGCAGTTTTGGTATGGGTGCCATTGGCATCTGTTACTGTTAATGCAACGGTATAAGTGCCTGCCATTGGATAGGTTACAGTTACCGTTCCTGCGGTAGTTGAATTGGCAACTCCACCTGTAAATACCCACGATCTTGTAATTCCGGTACTGCCTTCAACCGCAGATTGGTCTATAAAAGTGATGGTTGCTCCTCCGCAAGTGGTAGTGGTTTTGTCAGATTTGAAAAAGGCTACAGGTGCAGCTTTTTCATAAAAAGGAGATTCATAAATACTTCTGCTGGATGCTACTACAACGGTCCCTGCCCAATAATCAGGTAGTATTTTCATAGATGGTGTTTGTGCTGGTAAACCTGTATTGTACAATACCCAGTCGGCCAAAGTGTTGTTTCTGTAGTAAACAGTTTTGTTGGTTGAGATATAGATTCCTCCATTCGTTCCTGCGTGGTGTGTGATGGCTTGGATGCTTTCTCCACTTAAAGAAGCTTTGTACATATCGGTCCAAGTAGTACCTTTGTCTGTAGAATGAAATACCCTACTTTTCCCAACTTTTATTGCCCATAATTCACTGGCATTTGTAGCAGAAGGTATTAAATCATAATTTGAAGTTGTACTGCTTTCCAAACTTGTAGGTACTGTAATGTTGGTCCAATTGGTGCCTCCATCTATTGTTCTCCAAATTTTTCTACTTGAACCTGTGGTGGCAACATACATTACTTTTTCATCCATGGGTGAAATTTCAAAATCAGAAACGTATTCACCAAAATTTTTCACAGATGTAAAAGCAGCTCCTGCATTGGTTGATTTCCACAAATCATTGGTTTCACCAAGGTATACAGTATTGTAATTGGTCGGGCTATACCGGATATTCGAGGCTTTTCCTGTGGTGTAATCGTTGTTGGCTTCTTTTACAAATGTCATACTGCTCACATTGGAGGTTCTTACACCTGGCAGTTTTTGGGCGCCATAGTTATCACTAAAAATCATTCTGTCATTTGTTGGATTTACTTCACCACCAGCACCATCACCTCCATTAATTACAGCCCAATCTCCTCGATATACTTTATTGTCCATTACCTGTGTGCCGTTATGGTAGGCACCTCCAGTCATAACCCTGTGCCCTACGGCACCATAGCCAATGCCAAATCCCCAAAAATCAGTACCAGCTATTCCTTTAAATCTTTTGTTGAATGTTGCTCCAGTGTTATTAGAATACCAAATTCCTCCATCACAAGAAATCCAAATGTCGCTACCATAAATTTTAATGTCATGAATGTCAGCATGTACATAGTTTACATCTCCAGATTGGCTCCATTTTGAAGGGCAAGTAAAATTTTTTCCCCCATCAGTAGAATTCCATAAATTTACACCTCCATTAAAAACTTTATTGGCATCTCCAGGCATTACAGCGTATGCAAAATCGTAATAATATTGCCCGCCTTCTTCAATTCCATTGGGTTGCCATCCCATCATATTTACATTCGAGGACGATGTATGCGCTCCTCCTGGACCTGTTCCACAACATTGAAATGTAAATGTTTCTCCTTTGTCTGTACTTAAATAAGTACCATAGGTGCCACTTCCACCATTTACGACACCTGTACAACTTGCATAAACCCTGTCTGGAGATGCAGCCGAAACCGCAATTTCAGTCCTTTTTTGTTCACCGGCCGAGGGCCATCCTGTTGATTTCAACATTAAGCTTACGCCATTATCAGTTGATTTATAAAATTCAGTTCTTGTTGAAGTTGAATTGTATTTTACAGCATAAACTATGTTTGCATTTGTTGGGTGAAATTCAATTTCCTGAAATTCTCCTGTAGAAATTTGAGAAAAGCTTGTGCCACTATTGGTTGATCTGTAAAAACCTGATTCGGTGGCTACAAAAAGTATTGCTGAATTGGAAGGGTGGAGTATGATGTCATTTACCCTATTGTTGTTGGCTCCAAAATAGGAGCCTCCAATAGTTGCCCAATTTGTTCCTCCATCAGATGTTTTGAATAATCTGCCGTCATCAGTGCCAGCGTAAACAATATTGTCATTGGCAAAATCTATTTCAATCGCATACACATTGGTGATTAATAAACTTTTGGTGGTTAAGGTCCAGTTCAATCCTTTGTCAACAGATTTCCAAACCCCTGCATTGGCTGTTCCTGCATACAAAACACTGGTGTTTGATTTTGATTGTTCTGTTGTATATACATGCGATGCTCCTGCAGCATAACTCATGCTACCACAATCTTCATCGTAGTCAAATGGTCCAAGGCATGTCCAATTGGCGGTTGCAGCACTTCTGCTGTTTTGTGCTTTTGCGAGTCTTGACAAATAGGCATTGTCATTGGCTATGCTTTGGGGTGTTACAGGACCTTGTCCTATAGCCATTTTGTGTATATAATGTTTATAATATTGGGTATGGGAATTTTTTACAAATTCATGGGTTTTATAATATTCCTCTTTGGCTAAGGTGATTTTCTCCCAGTCGGGATTGGGTGCATACATTGCCTTTGCCCATTCAGGGATGTTTGGATCCGCGTTATAACCATGTTGGTGTACTTGTGCTTGAGAGTGGAATACTAAATACAGTAGTAAAGAAAATAAGAGTGTAAATTTTTTCATTTTAGCGTTTATTAATAGGTATAGTCGTTACTACTCCAAATGGTGTAAAATGGTTTAATTAAATATGAATAAATAAATAAAAAATATAATAAAAAAGAGTTTTTTTTGATAGCCATCATAAGGTATATGTAGCACTTAAAATGTAAAATGGGATTAATTAAAATTGCTTTTATGTTTGAATATTATGGTGAGAATAAGACTGATGGAATGGAATATTTATGATTAATAGAATGTGAAAATAGTGTTACTCAAATTTTAAAAATCGAAATTGGTTGTTGTAAAATAAAAGAAGCACAAGTGTTATGTGAACACTTGCGCTTCTAATAAGAGCTAACCGGAATCCCCACTCCTTTTAGCAAAAAAATAATTAACACACACACACATAAGCGTTACAAAAAATAGTACTCAAATAACTCTTATATTGACTACTACTCTTGTTGCATAAAAAAGGTTTACTTTACTTTGTTAAATTTTTCAAATAATTTACAATTCGTTAGTTTTCAATTGTTTGAAATTTTTTGAAATTAAAATTGGTTTCATTTTCTTAGATAGTGTTTGAAGGGTTAAATATAAAATTAAGTTGTGGTTTAATGAGTGAGGATAGAATTGTTTAAAATAAAAATGGGGTATAAGATGTTTTTGTAAACATTTATACCCCAAAATAATCGCTAACTAGAATCCCCACTCTTTTTAGCAAAAAATATTAACACCCAACAATGGTTAAAACGCATCCTTTCAACCTTACATGTTCAAATATACTACAGTTTTTTAAAATTTTCTAACTTCTTTCAAAAAGTTTTATCTTTTTAATTCGTAAATGTATTAAAGTTTTGTTTGTCAGTGTATTTAATTTTTTGGGCGGAGTTTTTTTTCACGTTGTGGTGGGTTTTTATGAGAGAAAATATGGGGTTATGGATTTAATAAAAAAATAGGCATAAGTGTTATGTGAACACTTATGCCTTTAATAATCGCTAACCAGAATCCCCACTCCTTATAGCTAAAAAATAATTAACACACAGAAAGGCTATTTTAGAAAAAATGATTAAAATATTTACCTTTCAATATACACTACTCAAAATGGAAAGAAATGGTTTAATTTCTTTTGAAAATATTTCGAATAATTACTAATTATTTTTTATATCTTTAATTGTAAGGATGTTGCTTGTTTTTTATTTTTAAAGAATGGTTGCGAAAGTTTTTGTTTTTTAGTGTTAATCTATTTAATCTTTTTAAAGGCAATGCCTAATGTACGTTCTATTTCGTTTAGCCTGTTCAATTCTTTCTTTTCAACAAAACAGATTGAAATACCTGTATTGCCTGCTCTCGCTGTTCTTCCGCTTCTGTGGGTATAGTATTCAATTTGTTCAGGCAATTGGTAATGAATAACAAATGAAAGGTTGTCAACATCAATCCCTCTTGCTGCCATATCAGTTGCCACTAATAATTGAAGTTTGGTATTCTTAAATGCGCGCATTACTTTATCTCTTTCAGATTGCATTAAGTCTCCATGTAAAGCTTCGGCTGTATAGTTTTTGCTATACAATTGTTTGGCTAATGTCTGGGCATTGATTTTGGTTTTACAAAAAATAATGCCTCTATTTTTTCCTTGAGATTTTAAAAAGTGAAAAAGCATGTCCAGTTTATCCCTACTTTCACATTCAACAAACTGATGTTCAATGTTTTTGTTGACTTTTTCAGCTTTGTCTACCGTAACTGTTTCTGGATTTGAAGACATATAAGTGTCAATGATGTCTTTGATTTCATCAGAAATGGTGGCAGAAAATAACCATGTATGTCGCGTGCCATTGGTTTGTGACAAAATTGTATCAATGTCAGGTTTAAAGCCCATGCTTAACATTTCATCTGCTTCATCTAAAACAATGGTTTTGACATGACTTAAGTCAATTGCTTTACGTTCAAGAAGGTCAATTAACCTGCCTGGTGTTGCAACGACAATATGTGTTGGTCTTCTTAAAGCTGCAATTTGCAAATCCAGATTAGTGCCGCCATAAACTGCCTCCACAAATATTTTGTCAGCGTATTTGGTGAATTTGAAAAGTTGTTTGGCAATTTGTTGTCCAAGTTCGCGGGTAGGGCAAAGTATCAATGCTTGAATGTATGGTTTTTTAGCATCTATTTTTTGCAAAATAGGTAAACCAAAAGCAGCCGTTTTCCCTGTTCCTGTTTGTGCCTGACCAATAAAGTCAGTTCCTTTTTCAATTAAAAATGGAATTGCACGTAATTGAATTTCAGATGGTGTAATAATTCCGCATTCATTGATTCCTTTGATAAGGTCGTCTGAAATGCCTAATGTTGAAAATGTACTCAAGTTTTAATTGTTTTATTTGGGTGCAAAGATAGCTTAAATAAATATAGGACTTCGTAATTGCTTATTTAATTACTGAAAGTAGCTTGTCCCTCAAAACTTAAATTAATTTTCTTTTTTTTCTTCAATTTTTTTGTCAATAACTTCTATCAAGCGATCAAAACTTTTAGAATGCACCAATGTAATACCTCCTTGTTGGATATTGTTAGTGGTCAACGTTCCGGTGATTGCAGTTTGATTTGGACGTGTATACGCCTTGATTTTAAGGGAACCGCTTTCGTTTAAAATGTATTCCAATGAAACATCGCCAATAATAGACGTTGCGTTGGTTTGATTTTGTGAATTGGCTAATGAGCCGTCGCGTACAGCTTTTAGTTTGCCATTCAAAAAACTGTATTGTAACCTTAATTTTAAACTGTTTAAATCTGCAGCACTTAAGCTGTTTAAATTGATATCTACTTGAAAATTTGGGTCTACTTGTGATACCCAGTAATTAAGTTGGTTAGAAAGTAATTCTGTTAATGTTTTGTTGGTTGCTGAAGAAGCAATTGAACCGATTTTTGAGTTTTCGGAAGGAACAAAAGAACGCAGCATCAATAAACTAAATACCTGTTTGTTTACCTCTTGTTCATTTGTTTGTAAGCTGTTTTTGAAATCGAGTAAATACCTGTCCAGCGTGGTCGGCGTTTTAATGTCAATTCCCAAATTTATGATTGGTTTAAGTAACTCTCCTTTCAGGTTTAGGTTTACAAATACTGGATACCTTCCTGCAGTGGCCAATGCTAATGAATCTGTTGTATTGCTAGCACACGGTGCTAAGGATACACTTTGTTCTGTGCTTACCATAATATCCATTATCCCATTATAGGCTTCTCCGCTCCAGTGAATGTTGCTGTTTGGTTTAATTATAAACTCTTTATTTACAACGTTTAAAAATGTGAAGTTGTAGGTTCCCTGATTAAAGGTATAATCACCAAACATTTCAAAATCACCTTTGGTATCTATTTTTAATTTTAATTTTCCGTAACCATTCCCTTTGATAATATCACCTGTTTTAGGGTCAAATATAATTTCAGTATAAGCTTCTGGGGTGATGTCCAAGTTTAAGTCTAATTTTATTCCTGACAAATCAACTTTTTTCTTTTTATAGAGAATGTTTTTTTCCTTATGTGTTTTTGAGGTAAAGCTGATATAATCTTTTTCTTCAACGGTTGAATACCATGTTAATGGTATGTAAATTTTAGTGCCTTGTTTACTAATAAAATTTCCCTCAATTTTTACGTTGTTAAATGGTCCGGAGATTACAAAATCACCATCAGTAACTGCTGTTCCATAGTATATAGCATCCTTATTAAAACTGGTGTTCAATAGTTTGAAATTATACAAATCGCCAGTTAAATTGATTTTGAAATCTGAAAAATAACGGTGTGTGATTCCTCCTGAAATGATTGCCGTATGTCCATCATCATCTACAAATTTTCCTTTTTTTGTAAATATATTTCCATCGTTGATATAAATGTAATCTGAAAATGTATAGTAGGTGTTGAGGTAATTTATTTTAAAGCCTCCATCATTTACAAAAGCATTTCCTTCAATAACAGGCTCTTGAAAGGATCCTTTGATTTGGAATTTGCCGGTTGCTTCTCCTTTAAAACCCGTAGCATAATCTTTCAAAAATGATTCTAATATTTTAATTTTTGTGCGATTTAACGCTGCAGTAATGTTGAAGTTGTTTTGGATTGAAAAAGGATCATAGGTGCCATATAAATCAACTACCTGAAAACCATCTCTATAAACGTCAAGGTCAATATTGATATTTTTGGCTACATTGTTCCAATTAGAATTTCCATTGATTTCTCCTATGATTATGTTATCAATTTTTAAGGTGTCAATATGAAGTGTACTTTCAATTTGTAATGCATTAAAGATGTCCTTGATTTTAATGAAGCCATTGGTTGTTCCATATAAATTTTTACCTGTTATCGTATTTAGTGTATTGAGTTTGAATTTGGATATCTGTAAAGCCAATGCTTTTGTCGGGTCTTTGGAAAGTACGCCAGAAAGTGAAAGTTTTTGTTCTTCATTCACCAACTCAAAATCATTAAAATACGTGTCTTCTAAGGTGAATTTTATGGTGTTTTCTTTTTGTAATTGCCATGTTTTATCAAGGGCTATTAGTTCAGCTTTACTTAATAATACCTGAATTTCATCGCTTAAAAAGCTCAGTTTTGCGGCGATATTTGCATAGTTGTTGAATTTTGCATGGGAAAATGAGGTTTTAAAATCAATGTTGTTGTCAATCCAAATTCCTTCAAAATTAAAATCTTTGGTGACAGGTTGGTTTGAAATGGTTTGAGATTCAGATTTAAATGAACCCAATGCTTTTACTTTGGTACTGTCTGCAGATTTTGAAGTGTTAAAATCAATTTTAGATTTATTGATAGCGTATTGTTTGTAAGCTAATTTGTCAATTTCTCCCAGTACTTCAAAACTTGAATGTTCTCCATTAGATAAATATCCCTTGAGGTTCGTGTTTTTAGAAACAAAAAAACCAGGAAGGAAAAGGTCAAATATCGGGTTGATATTTTTAAAAGTCACGTCATAATTTACTTTATAAAAATTGTGTTTGTTATTTCGTTTGGCTAAATAATACTTGTTTGTTTCTTTTTCATTGTGTTTGAAATATAACTTGTATTCATTCCAGAACATAAATAAGTCATCATAAATTTGAGAAAATTCAAAATTCCCAATAGTGATGAGTTTAAGTAAATCTGAGTTGATTTCGAATGACCTGTATTTGTTTATTTTTGAGGAAAGAAAATCCAATGAATTTACATTAACTTGTTTGCCTTCATATTCTACCATCAAGTCATTAAATGAAGCATTTCCTACCATTTTATCAAGGGTTAATCCTTTTGTTTTGATATTGAGTTTTGTCCTCAGTCGAATGTCGTAGTTGCCAAGATGTAGTTTTTTGAAATTGATGTTGTCAATATGCGCAACCATTCCAATGCTGTCAATATTGTTTTTGAGATTTACTTTTCCGTTTAAGGTCAATGCCAAATTGCTGTCTTTGATATTCAAATAACCATCAAAAAATTGATTTGCAAATTTTGCATTTGTTTTAATGTTTCTATAGTCATATTGATTGATTCCTATTCTTGCTATTGAAGCATTTAGTTTAAATTTTGCATTGTTCACCGAAAATCCATTGCCTTCGATATTGCCATCCATATCGAGTTTTCCAAAATCTTTACTATCGGCAATTTCTCCAATGTTTAATGCAACGGTAGTTACCCTTCCTTTGTAATAGGAGTCGGCTTCTTTCTCTTTAATTTTAAGGTTAAGGTCTGAATTGATATTTCCGATGGCGGTTTCAAAATTTCCATCTGCAACAAAATCTAGTGGAAATCCTATGAATTCGCCTTTAGCGACCACTTTATTGAATTTTTTTACAAAAGCGAAAGCATAAGGATCCTGTACATATTGTTTGAAATCGTCTGCATAAAGCGTGGCTTTTTTAATGTTGGCTTCAATAAATGTTTCGAAAAAATTAGGCAATCCATTGAAGGCTATATTTCCTTCCACCCTGGTTTTTTTGCCCAATCGCAAATCCATTTCTTTGATTTTGAATCTTTTTACCCGACCTTTTAATTCACCTGTCAATTGCCAGGTTTCATTGTATCTTTTGAGGTATGGCGCAAAATGAGCAAGGTCTTGCGATTTAATGTAAGTACGTGTGAGGTTCATGTATATGATTGGTTTATTGATCATATCTGCCAGGTCTGTGACATCATCAAATTTAAACGCCAGCGAGTCATTCACAATACTTCTTCCAATTTCAGCATGTAGTTTGCCAAACTCCATTGTTTTGGGAGTAAGTGTCATGATTGTATTGATTTTTTTGAGTTTGAGTTTTGTTTTAATCTCAAAACATTTTAAGCCTTTAACATTGATTTGAAAGGTGTCAGATGCAATTTTAAAATCCGTTACAGCTGCGTAGATACTATCAAATCCAAAATGAAAATGATCAAAACCTTCTTCTATTAAAGGTGCTAATTCATCATTCATGCTGAAATAGGCATTTTTCAAATCAATTTTGTCAATCAAAAATGCTGGGGATTTTCCTGTAGATTTATCCTTGGCCATTTTTGACGTAATGGCGTCTATAAAAGCATTGATGTTTAAAACGTTGGTTTCTTTTTCATTGATAAACCGTACATCTGGCCTGTTAAGAACTACATGTTCAATCTCAATGGTGTTGTTTACGAAAAGTCGGAGGAGGTGAAAGTTGATGTCTATTTCTGAAACACTGATCATGCTCCTGTTTTTTTTGTCTTTGACGGTTACGCTTTTTAAGGTAATTTCATCCAACCAATTGATATCAACACTTCCTATTTCAACGGGGAAATTTAATGCTTCTGTAATTCTTCTTGTTACTTCGTGTGTAATTTTTGTCTGAATCATTGGGAAAAGTAATGCAGTAACTACTCCTCCAATGAGTAAAAATAAGAAGATAGACAAACTTAGGGTCGTTCTAAAAACGCTTAGTTTGATGTATCGCCAAATAATATGTTTTTTTGTTTCCAAAATTTGTACAGAAATTTACCTTAGGTTTGTATGTTTGTTATTGTTTAATGTATTGTTACTCTTTTAAGGAATTGCTTCTTTAATATTAAATCGTAAACTGATAATTGTCAATGAACTGTACTATTCTTGCCATTGAGTCTTCTTGTGATGAAACTTCAGCTGCTGTCATTCAAAACGGAATAATCCTTTCTAATATTATAGCCACCCAAGCTGTTCATGAACAATATGGAGGAGTTGTACCTGAATTGGCTTCACGAGCCCACATGCAAAATGTAGTGCCAGTAATTCAAAATGCACTCACCAAAGCAAATATAAAGAAAAATGATTTAAATGCAGTGGCTTTTACTCAAGGACCTGGACTTTTAGGTGCATTGGTTGTTGGAGTTTCTTTTGCCAAGTCTCTGGCATTGGGGTTAGGGATTCCTTTGATAGGTGTAAATCACATGCAGGCGCATATTTTGGCGCATTTTATTGATGAACCAAGACCTGATTTTCCTTTTTTGTGTTTGACGGTGAGTGGTGGACATACACAAATTGTGGTTGTTAAGAATCACCTTGAAATGGAAGTTATTGGGCATACACAAGATGATGCAGTAGGTGAGGCGTTTGACAAAACTGCAAAGTTGTTAGGTTTATCTTATCCTGGTGGACCTCAATTGGATAAAGCCGCTGTTGGTGGTGATTATACCAAATATATTTTCCCTAGTGTAGATACACCTGGTTTGAATTATTCTTTCAGCGGAATTAAAACGGCTTTTATGTATTTTCTTAGAGACCATACGTCCAAAAAACCTGATTTCATTGCTCAAAACTTGAATGATATTTGTGCGAGTATTCAGGCAAGTATTGTAGAAATTTTATTGAAAAAATTACGTAAAGCTTCCAAAGATACGGGAATTAAGCAAATTGCCATTGCTGGAGGTGTTTCCGCCAATTCATGGCTAAGGTCAAAATTGGAAGAGGATGCAGCGCAATACAGGTGGACAGTTTATGTGCCTGCTTTTGAATACTGCACAGACAATGCTGCGATGATTGCTATGGCAGCACATTTTAAGTATATCAATAATGAGTTTGTCACCCTTCAAGCTGGGCCGATACCTAGGCTTGCGCTTTAGTTTTTCAGTTTTCAGTTTTCAGTTTTTAGTTTTCGAGTTCTCGGTTTTCAGTTTTCGAGTTCTCGGTTTTCAGTTCTCGGTTTTCAGTTTTCAGTTTTCAGTTTTCGAGTTCTCGGTTTTCGAGTTCTCAGT